>JALSQY010000361.1 GCA_026985035.1 Methylothermaceae bacterium | reverse complement strand
TGATTGTTCAGTCGTGGTTCGATTTTTGCCTTATAGAATAAAGAGATAAAAAATCCGAGAATGTGAATGTTTCATTCAAAGCTGCTGCTATTGATTTTGCTCTTGCTTCAAGCTAACTGGCTAATGGCTGAAGATTGGAAGCTTTCAGGACGCCAGTTAAGAACCACCGCGTTCCGCTATGAGCGGGGGCAAGGCATCAAACAGGATTTTGCCAAGGCGTTTCGCTTGTATTGCTTGGCATCAGCGCTGGGTGATCGGCCGTCTCAATATCATCTGGGATGGATGTATTTCAACGGTCGTGGATTAAAACGCAATAAGGCGATTGCCATGGGCTGGTTTCGCAGGGCCGCCCGCCGGGGGGACCGTTACGCATTGAGAATGGCCAAGAGATTCAAGGATATTCGTCCGGCCAGAGATCCCGATTGCCCGGTTACTGCCGACCCGAAAAAAATGGACAAAAAGACAATCACTGCTTGGGCGAAAATTCTGGCTCGGGAATTAGGCGTGGAGGCGAAATTGGTCTTGGCTGTAATTAAGACAGAATCGTCTTTTAATGCCTCCGCCCTTTCGCCCAAGGCGGCCTATGGCCTTATGCAGCTGATGCCTGAAACCGCTAGAAGGTTTTCGGTAAACCGCATGAATCCGATTGAAAATATGATTGGTGGCGTGTTGTATTTACGCTGGTTGTTGCGCCATTTTCATGGTGATGTAAAGCTTGCCTTGGCGGCCTATAATGCGGGAGAAAGTGCCGTGCACCGGTATCGCGGCGTGCCGCCCTTCAAGGAAACACGCCTTTATGTGGCAAGGATTCTAGCCGATTATCGAAGAAAAAGGCATCCCATCCCGGCGTCCTCACCCATTTGAAGCGACGCTGACTTAATCAGAGGCTCCATGGCCCGGATATTTCACCAGCCGGCTCCGGGCCTCTGGATAAGTAACGGATGTATAAACATAAATCACGGTGATTCATGACAAAAGGCAAGGTCCATTTTTGTCCCCGGCCCTGGCTGGTCCAGGCACGCCTGGGCTTGAATTTCCCTCAAGCCATAGCCATCGCTATGGCTTTCGGTCCAATCCGGTGCCCAGACGCCCCTGTCCTGCGCCATCATCCGGGATACTGATGAAATATCCGGGCTAGCGGAGAAAGGATAAAGCTTCGTTAATCTGGTTTTTTGCCTGGTGCAATACTTTGAGAGAATATTCAGGGGAGAGATTACCGTCGCGCAGTTTGGTGCACGCGGGAATGGTATTGATGGCGGGCAGTTCAGAGATTTTTGATTGCTCTATTGCCCGATGCAGCTTGGAAAGCATGACAATGTCGCTCAAACTCAGATCAGGACCGCTGTCATGAAGCCAGGATTCGGCCAAGAGCGGGATTTTTGACAGCTCCTCATCAAAGCTCCATTTTTTCAAAATATAAGAACCGACAGGTCCTCTGATTACCGGCAAAGCAGCGTCAACTTCTTCCAATTCATAATAACGTTGGGGGAAATTATCCACAAAGGCGAGGAATGCGGTTTTGCCAATGTCATTAATCAATCCTGCCAAGAGCGCTTCTTCCGGATCGCGCCATTGATTGTCTTTTGCCAGCACATAAGAAAGTGCGGCGATATGCAGACTTTCTTTCCACACATTTTTATATTTTTCTCTTAATTGCTTTTGCTCTGATTTGAACAAATCTTTCATGCATAGGGTGAGAACCAGGCTGCAGGTAGCTTTGAGGCCAAGCCGGTTCACTGCTTCCAGGCAATTTTTGGCTGGATTGGCAGTCATATAGAGCGGGCTATTGGCGATATGAAGTAATTTAGTCGCAATGGTGGCATCCAGTTGAACGATTTTGGCGGCTTCTGAGATACCGATATCTTCTTTCTGGACAGCTTTTCGAAGTCGGACTGCCACATCAGGTAAGGTGGGTAGTTTTAGCTCTTCGTTACTGAAATATTGGCCGAATGCTTGGAAAAGTTGGCTATTTGCCAGCCTTTCGGGAATTTCCCAGCTTTCCGGGTTTAACCACGACGCCTCTTCTGAATGGGTTTCGTGGACATTTCTATGCATCACTCGAGACGAAGTTCTTATGACTTC
Organism: Methylothermaceae bacterium; assembly: GCA_026985035.1. GTDB lineage: Bacteria > Pseudomonadota > Gammaproteobacteria > Methylococcales > Methylothermaceae > Methylohalobius. The sequence goes on along the minus strand of JALSQY010000361.1, from coordinate 6,126 downwards.
AATATCGGTTTTAGCCACTGCGGTGACATTGTGCGTCTTTCCAGAAGAGAGGGGGAATCTGGATTTGGCGCTGCCGGCTGTGATTTCGAATGTTTGGTTTTCACCGGATTTAATGATGACAGTGCCTGAAATAAGGTAGAAAACATGGTCTTCACTTTCACCACGCTCAAACAAAATTGAATCGGGTCCGTAGGTTTCAGTGGTTTGGGACAAGGCGAAAGCCCCCAGCTCTTCTTCGCTAAAATTGCGCAAAGGAATAAGCTGTTTTAAGTCGGCCACGGTGACAGGCCGCGGTGTCAATTGCAATGAAGGAACCAAGCGCTGTTGATCAGCGCGGTTCTTATCCTTATTTAAAAAACGTTTCAACATGATCTTAGAGACATCAAAGCGGGAACTTAAAAGTTCCATGTATGGCTTTTGCCTATCCGATAACTTGACGCTGTAAAATAAACTTGGAAATTGACAGATTCAAAATCAAGAAACCTCTTGCTATTTGCTGGTCAAATAAATTTACATGGCGGGTGCGATTTTTTGCCCTTCTAATCGATAAGCATAGATGAATTTACATCAAGGCGAAGTCTGATTGTCAATTTCCCCACCCTTTCCTTGTCGGATAGAATCTATTCCTCATTCATTGATCATTTTCAGGCAAGAAATTTCAAGTTTATGCGCATTGCTATTAAATTGGAATACGATGGCAGTCGCTATGCTGGTTGGCAATACCAAAAGCATAGTGACTCTATCCAAGAACGGGTGGAATATGCCCTGAGTAAAATTGCAGCCGCTCCTGTTCGCGTCGTGGCATCCGGGCGGACGGATGCTGGCGTTCATGCCTGGGAGCAAATTGTCCATTTTGATTCTCCTTGTCAGCGCCCTCTAAAAGCCTGGTTCATGGGAGGCAACAGCCACTTGCCAAGAGATATCCGCATTTTATGGGCTCGCCAAGTGAAACCTGAATTCCATGCCCGGTATCAAGCTATTGCCCGTTATTACCGGTACCGGATTTACACCCGGAAAACAGCTTCGGCTTTGCTGGGGAATCAGGTGACTTGGTGTTATTATCCATTAGACGTAGAAGCGATGCAGATGGCCGCGAACCATCTCCTTGGCGAACATGATTTTAGTTCGTTTCGGGGGCCTTACTGTCAATCCAAGAGCCCTTATCGGCGAATGTACCTACTAGAAGTCAGCCGCGAAGGGGAGGAAGTGGTTGTCGATCTGATTGCTAATGCATTTCTCCACAATATGGTAAGGAATATCATAGGGGTCTTGATGGCAATTGGTAGCGGCAAGCGCCATCCTGATTGGGTTAAAGAGGTCCTGGAGGCCCGCGATAGAACTGCTGGCGGCGTAACCGCGTCTCCCCAGGGATTGTATTTAGCCGGGGTTTGGTATCCGGCTCATTTTGCCATTCCACGGCATTGGATTTTTGATCGTCTGCCCCAGGATTTAAAACGAATAGAAATAGAAAAGGAGGAAGATTTTGCATCGAATCCGGGTTAAAATTTGTGGTTTAACCCGCGTTAAGGACGCGGAAATCGCCGCCCAGTTAGGCGCGGATGCATTGGGAATGGTGTTTTATCCCCAAAGCTCCAGATGCATTACGGTTGAAAAAGCTGCGGAGATTGTGAAGAGTCTGCCAGCCTTTGTCACCACGGTGGGGTTGTTTGTTGATCCGAGCCACCAAGCGGTAGAAGAGGTGCTTGCTAAAGTGCCCTTGGATGTCCTGCAATTTCATGGGGAGGAAGAACCCGCATTCTGCCGTAGTTTTTTTCGCCCTTACATTAAGGCGATTCGAGTGAAACAGGGGGTGGATTTAATTTCGCAAGCGCAACGTTTTATTTCGGCGCAGGGCTTGCTTTTGGATGCCTGGCACCCGCAAGTAAAAGGCGGAACCGGCCAATGTTTTGATTGGGCGTATATTCCCCCTAACCTGCCGTTGCCTGTGATACTGGCGGGGGGATTGACACCTGACAATATTCAAACCGCAATAAGGCAGGTCCGTCCCTTTGCAGTGGATGTGAGTTCCGGGGTGGAGTCGGAACCGGGCATCAAAGACAGCAAAAAAATGGCGGCATTTATTCAAGAGGTAACCTATGGCGACTGCACCAGAGCAGCTTAAAAACTATCAGTGGCCTGATGCCAAGGGGCATTTTGGCCGATATGGCGGGATCTTCGTTGCTGAGACGCTGATGTATCCACTGGAAGAATTAAATTTCGCCTACCAAAAATATTTGGCCGATCCACAGTTTTTGGCCGAATTAGACCAAGATCTGAGGGATTACGTAGGCCGTCCATCGCCTTTATATTTTGCGGAGCGGTGGACTCAGGAATTGGGCGGCGCAAAAATCTACCTTAAGCGGGAAGATCTCAATCACACCGGCGCTCACAAGGTTAACAACACCGTTGGCCAGGCTTTGTTGGCAAAGCGCATGGGCAAAAAGCGGGTGATTGCCGAGACTGGTGCCGGCCAGCATGGCGTGGCGACGGCCACCGTGGCGGCGCGGTTGGGGCTTGAGTGCGTGGTTTACATGGGCGAGGTGGATGTTGAACGGCAAAAGCTCAATGTCTATCGGATGTCATTATTGGGCGCGCAGGTGCGGCCGGTTTCCTCGGGTTCCAAAACTCTCAAAGATGCCTTGAATGAAGCGCTGAGGGATTGGGTCACCAATGTGGATGATACTTTTTATATCATTGGTACCGTTGCCGGCCCTCATCCTTATCCCGCAATGGTGCGGGATTTTCAGTCGGTGATCGGCCGCGAGGCCAAACAACAGATTATAAGTCAAGCCGGACGCCTGCCCGATGCATTAGTGGCTTGCGTCGGGGGCGGTTCCAATGCCATTGGTTTGTTTTATCCGTTTTTGGAGCACGAGGAAGTTGCTTTGTACGGCGTGGAAGCGGCTGGCGAGGGGATAGACACTGGCAAGCACTCGGCGCCCCTGTGTGCGGGGCAACCGGGAGTGCTGCATGGTAACCGGACTTATTTGATGGAAGACGAGGACGGCCAGATTATCGAAACCCACTCCATTTCAGCCGGCCTGGATTACCCTGGTGTGGGCCCCGAACATGCTTGGTTAAAAGATACGGGTCGGGCCCAATATGCCAGTATCACCGATGTAGAAGCCCTGGAGGCTTTTCATAGTCTGACCCGGATTGAAGGTATTATGCCCGCCTTGGAATCCAGTCATGCTTTGGCATACGCCATGAAACTGGCACCCCAAATGGATAAGGAGCAAATCATGATCGTCAATGTATCGGGGCGTGGAGACAAAGATATTCATACCGTTGCCCAGCGTGAGGGGTTGCACCTGTGAGCAGGATCGCCAGCACTTTCAAGCGCTTGTCCGGTCAGGGCCGTAAGGTATTGATTCCATTTTTGACCGCAGGGGATCCAGAGCCGGAATTCACTGTGCCAATGATGCACCAAATGGTGGAGGCTGGGGCGGATATTATCGAATTGGGCGTCCCGTTTTCTGACCCGATGGCGGATGGTCCTGTGATTCAACGGGCCAGTGAACGCGCGCTTCACCATCGTGTGAGCTTACGGCGCGTCCTATCGATGGTAAAGCAATTTCGCGAGCGCGACTCTCTCACCCCTGTTGTCTTGATGGGGTATTTGAATCCGATTGAGCGCATGGGATATGCCGAATTTGTTGCAGCGGCGCAAGATGCCGGTGTCGATGGTGTGCTCACCGTCGACATGCCTCCTGAAGAGGCAGACGAAATATTACCATTATTGAAAAAGGCGGAAATCGATCCGATTTTTCTATTGGCGCCAACTAGCACATCCGAGCGAATCAAAAAAGTAGATGCTGTAGGGCAGGGTTATCTCTATTATGTCTCCTTGAAAGGGGTGACCGGCGCAGGCCACTTGGATTTGGATGATGTGAAACGCAAGGTTGAACATATCCGCGCCTTGTCAACCTTGCCCGTGGGGGTAGGTTTTGGGGTGAAAGATGCGGAAACCGCAGCGAAAATGGCAGTTATTGCCGATGCAGTGGTGGTGGGCAGTGTTTTGGTCAGTCAAGTAGAGAAAAATAGCGGCCAGCCAGAGCAGATTGCCGCCGCGATCACCACTTTGTTGTCTGAGATGCGGGCGGCAATGGACAAGGCCGGATAATTCAGGTTGGATATTCATGAGTTGGTTTCAAAAATTAGTTCCTTCTAAAATCCGCACCGAAGGTACCCGTAAAGGTACAGTGCCTGAAGGTTTGTGGAGCAAGTGTCCTGCTTGCAGCGCTATTCTGTATAAAGCTGAATTAGAGCGTAATCTGGAGGTGTGCCCTAAATGTAGCCACCATCTGCGTATCAGTGGCAGAAGACGGCTGCATTTTTTTCTGGATCCAGAGCACCGGCAAGAAATCGGTGATAACTTGCGTTCCACCGATCCCCTCAAATTCAAAGACACCAAGAAGTACAAGGACCGGTTGGCCCAAGCGCAAAAAAATACAGAGGAGACGGAAGCTCTGATAGTAGTTCACGGCCGCTTGAAAGGCGAGCCGCTGGTGGCGGCTGCATTTAACTTTCAATTCATGGGGGGGTCCATGGGCTCGGTGGTAGGTGAACGTTTTGTGCGAGGGGTGAATAGGGCATTGGAACATCAAATCCCCTTTGTCGTTTTTTCCGCCAGCGGTGGCGCCAGAATGCAGGAGTCGCTGTTGTCATTGTTCCAAATGGCCAAAACCTCGGCGGCATTGGCCCGTTTGTCGGGAGCGGGTTTGCCTTTTGTTTCAGTGATGACCGATCCCACCATGGGGGGGGTGTCGGCAAGTTTGGCCATGCTGGGGGACTTGAATATCGCTGAACCTAATGCTTTGATAGGTTTTGCAGGGCCTAGGGTGATAGAACAAACTGTTCGTGAAACCTTGCCGGAAGGATTTCAACGCAGCGAATTTTTACTCGCGCATGGCGCCTTGGACATGATTGTGGACCGACGTGATATGCGGGATACGCTGGCCAGCTTATTAGCCATGTTGACCCATCGCCGGGCGCCTGTAAAATCCAAGAAACTCGCCGAGCCCGAGGATATTGGTATGGAGACCTCCCCTGGTATTATCCCCGAATCTTCCGAGACAGAGCATGAGGGCGACGGCGAAGTCTAAATCGCCCCGTTTTAGTCAACTGGTTGACTGGCTTTCCTGGCAAGAATCTCTGCATCCCCGGAAAGTCGATTTGGGACTGGCCCGGGTCAAAAGGGTTTTTGAGTCGCTGCGTCCTGATTATCATCAGCCCTTGACTATCACTGTGGGGGGGACCAATGGCAAAGGTTCCTGTGTGGCTTTGTTGGAGTCCATTCTGCGCAGCCAGGGTTACCGGGTAGGCGCGTATACTTCTCCCCATATTCTTCGTTACAACGAACGCATACGAATCAATGGCCGGCCGGCTACTGATACTGATATTTGCGATGCGTTTTTCCGCATTGATCAGTGCCGTTTGGAGACAACATTGAGTTTTTTTGAATTCGGCACGTTGACCGCATTGGATTTGTTTGCCGAGGCCAAGGTAGATGTGCAGCTGCTCGAAGTCGGCCTGGGAGGACGTTTAGATGCGGTGAATATCATTGATTGTGATGTGGCGTTGATTACCAGTATCGATATCGACCACAAAGGTTGGCTGGGGGAAACCAGAGAAGCCATAGGTTTTGAAAAGGCCGGGATTTTCCGTCCCGGCCGGCCGGCTGTTATAGGGGATTTTGAGCCGCCACAATCCTTACTGAATCACGGTCGGGAAATCGGTGCCCAGCTATACCGATTGGGAAAAGATTTTACATTCAATTATGTCCATGGCTCAGATACATGGAGCTGGCACGGTTCCCGGCTGGCGCTAAGGGATTTGCCGCTTCCTGGCCTTCCAGGGAAACAGCAGATTGTTAATGCCAGCAGTGTACTTGAGGTTTTGGGGCATTTTTCTCAACTTTTTCCAGTGGATGACCGTTCGATTCGTGAAGGGCTTCAAAAGGCTGATTTGCCGGGCAGGTACCAACTTCTGCCCGGACACCCTGAAATACTTTTGGATGTGGCCCACAATCCCCAGGCTGCTGGTTTGCTGTCCGACCATTTACGGCAAAACTTTCCAGGCCGGAAGATTTTCGTGTTGTTCACTGTGATGGATGATAAAGATATC
>JALSQY010000360.1 GCA_026985035.1 Methylothermaceae bacterium | reverse complement strand
AATAACTGACAAACATCAGCGCCCAATACAGAAATGACAGTTGCCCGGGCGGCAATCCCAGGTAAGGCCATAATGCCCCCAGTACAGCCTTGATGGCGTCGTCCTCAAAATAGCCATCCAAGACCTCACCCAGTGTCGCTTGGCGGTATTGATGGAAAAGCCCCGGGGCTTGTGTCTGCCCCGCCGCCGATCTGGAGGTTTCATCAGCCACCTTTACGGTCAAGGCCAGGAAGGCCCGGAGTTGGTCCGCCTGCGCTGGAAAATTTTCCGCAACCACCGACTCGAACCGGGCTATTTCCTGGGGCAAGGCAATTTCCATTGCCGGGAAAAAAACATGGGCGACAGGGTCCAAGGGGAAAAAAGCAACCTTCGAACTTAAGCCGAGATGTTCCACCAGCAAAGCGAGAATCCGCCGGTGAGCAGGACCGCTGCTGGCGCAGCCTCCCACCGCATGAACCCCCGAATCGAAACGCCAGCCCCGGCGGCTAAAGCCGTGCATATAACCGCCGGGGCGATCGTGGCGCTCTATCACCAGCACCGAGCGGCCCAATTTGGCCAACAAGGCACCTGCCGCCAGCCCGCCAACGCCAGCACCGATGACGATGACGTCGTATTGCTCCAGCCGTGACTCGCGGTGGAAATTCACTCTTTAAGTCTCATTCCGCATAACCGTCTTCGGTGGGGTCATAAATGACCTTGAATACCTTATAAACACCGGTACCCAATGCCCCGCTGGGAGTAAAGACGATTCGTCCCTGGCCTTTGTAAAGCGCCTCTTTGCGGTGAGTATCTGGACCGAAGTAGAATGGAATCCAGGTTTTACCGGTCAGATAGGTTTTGACTTCCGTCGGTTGGCCTATCAGATCATACACACGGCCTTCAGTCATCCCTTTTTCCACTTTGGCAAAAGGGCTGTCAGCGGGGATATCTTCGCTGGAGAAAGCGGTGGGGCTGGTGCCGCGCCGGATTTCCGCGGCAGAAGTGGCGGTTCCCGCCGCAGGTGCCTCTTCAGCCACCGTTTGACCGGAGCCGCCTTGGGTCGCACATCCCGCAACAAGACTGGCGCTGATGCCAATAGCCATTAGAACACCTTTATTGAGCATATTTTTCCCCCTTACCTCTTATTATTCGAAACCGGTATGGTATCTTTAATTTATTTATAAAAACAAATCCATATTATGAATGATATCAAGAGCAAGCTCCGTGACTTTATCCTTGGGGAACTTATCTACTGCGAAGACCCAACCCTGTTTGGCGACGACGATGATCTTTTGGAAGCCGGCCTCGACAGCTTGGGGATCATGCGTCTCATTATGTTCGCGGAACGGGAATTTAACGTCACCCTGCCCGATACCGAAGTGGTGCCAGACTCTGTCCGCAGCTTTAATGCCTTAACCCATTGGATCGAATCTCACCGGCCATGAAACCTGAAACCCTGCTTTTCAGCCCCGCCGATCATGTGATGCTGGTGATGGACCGGGAAATTCACGCCGGCGGCATGCCGGGCTCGTGGTGTGGATTTGGCCTGGAACTGGCAGGCATCCCAAGGATGAGTGAAATTCGCCAGGGTTTAACAGAATTGACGCAGGCTTTCCCCACCCTCACCGGCCGCATAATTCGCAAAGGAAAACGCTATGGCTGGCAATCCACGGACCAAATCATTCCCTTATTTCACCATAAGATCGCCGATACCATGGAAGAGGACAGCTTTATCCAGCACGCCATCATGGATATCATGAATTCCTCTCCCGACGCTTTTGCCCATCACACCCGGCCACTGGTCTTCCATTTGATTGAAGGCCGGCAAAAAACCATTTTGCTGGCGCGTTGGCTGCATCCACTCCTGGATGCCGGCGGCGTCAAACGCTTGTTTGACTTTCTCATGAGCTCCAAAGCCGATCGACAAAAATACCTGCAAAACGATCATTCTCTGATTTTCAAAAAGCTGCGTGACTGGCCGTGGTGGCACAAGTTACGCCTGTTCTGGCGCGGAAAAAATCACAATGAATGGATCGACCGGCTCAACAGCAGCCTGCCTACTCCAGAATCGACCTCCCACCCAATTCCCCGCCAACTGGCAAACAAGCGCTTGAAATTGACAAACAACGAAACCCGGCATGTGCTCGAAAATCTTCAACGCCAGGTGGGACTGGGAGGGCAATCCCTGTATTTCATCGCCTGTTTGATGCGGGCTCTGGAGATGATGGGCCCTGCTGTCCGCAAGGATGCCTGGTGTATTCCCTATGCCTTCAACCTTCGGCCTGGCAACGCACCGGTACCGGTCACCGGCAATCAGGTCAGCGTCCTCTTTGCCCAAGCCTCCCACGAAATCGTCAAAAACCGCAAGGCTCTGTTTGCCCACCTGAAACGGCAAAACGCCGACACCGTCCGCCAGGAACTGGACATGGCCTATCTGCCCTTGATGTGGCTCGGCCAGTGGTTGTCTCTGGAAAAATTCGGCCATATCCTGCGCCACCAACATTCCGGCGGCGAACGCAGTTCCGCCTGGTTTTCCGATATTGGGGAAATCCGCTTTGCCAACGCAAAATTGCTCGGATTGCCCATTACCGATGTCCATCACGCCACTTTTGTTACGGCTCCGCCATCGTTGGCGGTACTGTTCAGCCGCTTTAACGGGCAATTGAGCGCCGCGGTCAATTATTTGCAACCGGATTTATCGCCTCAGTGGATAGAAGGATTTTGCCAAATACTCAAAGAAGAATTATTGGCCGAATAATTCATGGCTCTATACAACCAAGGCGCTGGGAATCTGCTCGCAGGTATTGGTGGCCTGGATAACCCCCATCAAGCCCCCAGGGAAGAATTTACGGCGTCCTGCGAAAGCAAGTTCCCAGCAGCGCTTTAGATTACCTGGCCCAAATCTCAACAGGCATTACTTCATGGATCTATTGCAGGGCTTCCGTCACCAGTCACAAATCAATCCAACGGGCCCTTGCCTGGTGGAGGGGGAGACCATCTTGTCTTATGCACAAACAGCCCGCCGCGCCGGAGGCATAGCCCGGGCCGTGCAATCCTTGGCATTGGCGCCAAACCGGCCTGTCGCCATCGCCGCCCCCAAGGGAATCGAGGCCGCCTGTGCGGTACTGGGTATCCTGGCCGCGGGACACGCTTATCTGCCCCTGGATATGAAAGGCCCCGAGGCAAGGAGACGCCAAATACTCTCGGAGAGCCAAGTGAGCGCCATCGCCGCATCGGATGCCAAATCAGGTGCGGGCGATCTTCCTGTGCTTGTTCTGGATCAAATCCAGGAGGCGGATTTTCCATCGCAATCCGTATCGCCAGCAACCATCGCCGCGATTCTCTATACCTCCGGCTCCACCGGCACACCCAAAGGGGTGGCCCTCAGCCACTCGGCCATCCATGCTTTTAGCCAATGGGTGCGGCGGCTGGTCCAGCTTTCCCCAAAAGACCGCATCGCCGCTATCGCCCCGCTGCATTTTGATCTGTCCACTTTCGATTTGTTTTCTGTTCTCAGCGCCGGGGCATGTATCGACTTTCTGCCAGACACCCTAACCTCTGCGCCAAGCCGTCTGACTGAATGGCTGGAAACAAGAAAAATCACCGGATTTTATAGTGTTCCTTCGCTGTTGTCTTTTTGGGCCTGGAAAGGCAATCTGAAAAAAGCTCGGTTAAACCACTTGCGCTTCATTCTCTTTGCCGGCGAACCCTTCCCCACATCACAGCTTCGGGAGCTGGCCAATTCGCTCCCTGCCGTGGAACTCCATAATCTGTACGGCCCCACGGAAACCAATGTTTGCTGCCATTGGCCCGTGGACCGGGCCCGCTTATCCGATGATCAACCGATCCCCATCGGCAAACCCGCTTGTGGCAATGAACTCAGAATCGACTCTGACAGCAGCGAACTGCAAGTCAACGGCCCCACTCTGTTCAGTGGCTACTGGCAACGAGGCAAACTAACGCCTGCGTTAACCGACGATGGTTGGTACCGGACCGGTGATTTGGTCAGCATCAATGCTTTGGGAGAATTCGTTTGGCATGGACGGTTGGACCGGATGGTGAAAATTGCCGGACACCGGGTGGAACCTGCGGAAGTGGAGGCAGCGTTATCTGGTTTGGAAGGTGTGAAACAGTGCACTGTTGTTGCCATAGCCGGGGATTTAGGGATGCAATTGGCCGCTGCTGTCGTCCTGGATCAAGATCTATCCATAGCCCGAATCAGACAACTGTTGAATCAACAACTGCCCCAATATATGATCCCAAGCCGGTGGCGGACATGCGCTTTTCTGCCTCGACTGAACAATGGCAAGCTGGATTTGCAGGCCGTGGAGAAACTTTTCAGCCAACGCCCCCCTGCAAACATAACGCCGGCTGCTTCGAGCCGGCGTTATGCGGATTGACAGTGATAATGAAGATTACATCCGGTTTTGCTCGAAGATATCGGTAATCAATCCTTGATGTCCCGGACTTGCAGCATTGCGGTAGATGTTCTCAAAATCCCGCATGTCCATGGCATCGCCGTTATTGGCCACGCCATTGCCCAGGTAAAGGCTGATCACCGCGCCCTTGTGGATGAACCACAGAACATCGTTGCCATCGCTGTGTTTGTCGTGAAGGTCCCAGAAAGTGCGAGCAACCCAGGTTTCATTCTCCCAACCATTGCTGCAATTGGGCGGGCTGGTGCGTTTTTCCGCATCGAGCCCAAGCGCCCAGCGGCCACTGGCGAAGCCTCCATCAGCCACATTGCGGCTGGGGTAACCCACCCAGGCAGGCATGAAATTGGCAAAACCTTCTGTTAACGCCATGCCAAGACGGTCAGGATAACAACCACTCAAAGTATGGCTGCCACCGCTGTTTGCCGGCCACTTTTTATTCCAGAACTTGCCTTGCAAGGCGTGAGCCATTTCATGAGTGACCACTTTCGCCTGACGGCCATGAGATGGAATTAACCAGATGTTCAACCCATCCCAACTCGCACAGCTCCAAGGGCTGGTGCCACCGCAATTATTCCAGGTATTGGGAAAATGGAACTTGATGGGTTGGGAATTTACCGGGTCAATATTGCCATCCCAATACAGCCGGGACCACATATTCATGGCCGCATCCACCAGTTCGCCGACACTATTGAACTCACCGCCGTCGGTATCCGCATAGCGGTGACCGGCATAAAAGCTGGAACCGATGTTGTATTGATCGGGATCGCGCCAGGAATAGGTATCCCCGTCTTTATTTTGTGGCTGATAATAGCGGTTGTAGGAACGATAAAGAATACGCAAGTGATCGCCACGGAAGCCCTTGCTGGCTGGCACATTCAGAGTCCAATGGCCATTGGATTGCACCCAGTCGCTAGCGAGCTTTTGCCAAAAGCCGTTTTCCCGGGTCCATGCCTCCACCCGGAAACCAAACCCGGGATGCAGGCTGTGATCTGCACTCCATTTCGTGGAAAAAACACCGCTCAGGGTATGACTGACCGTTCCATGGCCGGCCAATTTCGCCCGGCTGAAGACAGACGGCTTTAAGGCTGCAGGATTACTAGTCAATAAATCGGGCAAGTCCCGTTCACTGCCGCTACCCAGTTCATACACTTGTTTCAGCGGCAACCTAAAATTTGGTTTCGACGAAACCCTGGGCAAACGACGATTTTCCCGATACCCTTGGACCGCTACTGGCATGCTTTCCATAACTTGGGAATAATCCCGGGTCACAGCGGTGCCCTTGGAAGGAGAACCAAATATGGTTTCATAATCGCCGGCTTTCCAGCGGTGATTGTTGGCATCCAGCCGGTAATATAAATCCACCGTAACAGCCGCCGCCGGATGCACCAGATGCTTGTAACGGGCCAAGATATCAGGGTCATTAATCTTTCTCGCCCAATACCAGGGCACTTGATAAATGGTGCCAGTAACACGGGGGGACATGCCTTCGGAAACCGGACGCACAAAATCGACACTCAATTTAAGTTCCGCCCTATCTCCCGGATAAAGTAAAAATGCCTGACGATCGACACACACTTTCCAACGAGGATCCAGGGTTTTGCCATCAACGACTCGAGGCTGCACCGAAGGATCGCGGATAATTTCATCTAAATTCAAAACCGGTTGCCCCTGTACTTTAGGATCGTTTGCACATTTGGGGAATACCACTAACAGAGGGGTTTTGACAGCGACTTTTTCATCATGGCGCAGTTGGACGACAACTTGGTCATCCCCTCCTGGAGTGCTGCCTGGATCAAATCCGCCAAATTTAGATTGGACTACTGCATTCCAATCCACCGCGTGCGGCTGATCGGCTTGCACCACAGGCATACCCAGCAAAGCGGCAGTGATGGAAATGGCCAAAGGGTTAAGCAAACGAGAACGCATAATGTTGCTCCTTTAGTTGTTTTATTAAATAGCAACCCCTTAACACGTACCCAAGCCGGGAAATTCTCTCCAAGTGGTAAAATTACCCAAGGTAGCCAATATGAAAAAAATGCCGGCAAGGTTGCCGGCATATCCAGGGGGGGAGGAGGTTCAATGGAAAGCAACTGCAATCGAAAGGAGATAAGTAAACTGTTTCATTCATCCTTAAGTCACGGACATTGCTTTGTGAATTTGCCTCAGCGGTAAAATTACCGATTCATTCCATGCCTATGACGCTCAATCCCAAAGCTACCCGCAAAATTCTCCGGCAATGGGGCCATCTGGGCCTGCTTGGCCATGGCGTTCCGAGAGAATGGCTCGGCCACGGGAATACCTTTGCCGAACTAGTCCGGCATCATGAAAAGACCGGCAGGGCCTGCCATGACCCCGGCTTGATCCTGGCCCTCAATGCTCATTTGTGGGGCGCATTATTTCCGGTATTGCGTTTTGGCAACGGACATCAAAAAAGGCAATGGCTGCCAGAACTGGTGACTGGCTCGCTCATCGGCGGCCACGCCATTACCGAACCGGGAGCGGGCTCGAATCCGGCCGATATGCAAACCCGCGCGGAAAGTGACGGAAACGGTTTTCGCCTGAATGGCCACAAGCGTTATATCACCAACGCCCCTATTGCCGACGTGATAATCGTTTACGCCTATTTGCAACAAAAGCTTTCCGCCTTCGTGCTGGTACACGGCGACCCAGGCTTTCATACCAACACCGAACATCCAGTAATGGCCTGCCAAAACGCTCCCATGGGAGAAGTCTTCCTGGAAGACTGCCGGCTACCTGCGGAAAGACTATTGGGCAAGCCCGGTGCGGGATTGATGATGATTCAAAGCGCCCTGGAATGGGAACGCGCCTTTCTCTTTGCCGGCATTGCCGGTGCCATGCAATGGCAGTTGGATCAAATCATTGAACACAGCCGCCAACGTCAAACCGGCGGCGGCCACCTTGGGCGCCACCAAGCCATCTCCCACCGCATCGCCGATATGGCCACCCGTCTCGATACCATCAGATTTTGGCTGAAGGAATGCGCCCGGCTGGCCGACGCTGGAAAAAAAATCACTTTGGTTTCCGCCCAGACAAAACTGGTTGCTTCGGAGGCTTTTTTACAATCCACCTTGGATGCTGTCCATATTTTAGGCGCCAAAGGGCTGGAAACTTCATCCGGAATGTCAGAATGGCTCAACGATGCCGCCTCGGGCAGGCTTTTCTCCGGTTCTTCGGAAATCCAGAAAAATTTGATTGCCGCATTACTGGGAACGGGCGAAGGGTATAGACCCAAGTAAATACGCTCTCTTGGGGGCGGCATGTTCACTGACGGAAAAACTGACCGTAATTATCATTTCTTTGAAACCCAAACAGTTTTGGCATAACGCGCCCATCCGTGACTACACCCAGCAGACACTGTCCTGACACTGATTGGGGGATGACGTCCATTCACGCCCACCCAAAACCAGAATAATCAAAAAGACATATCCGCCAACTTTTCTATACTCAATAAGACAACATTTTTGTTGGAAAACGGTAACTGAAATTTGAAAGTTGAGGAGAAAGCGATGAATAGAAAGCTTTTGCTAATTCCCTTTTTGACTATGGCGTTATTTGGCAACGCCCAGGCAGTGGACAAAGTCCGCCTGTGCAAGCAGGCCATTGGCGCAGGCTTTGGCATGACCGTGGAAAAGGCCGATAGCCTGCAGTTGACAGAACAACATAAAGATCAAAACTACGGTTTTGTTCCCACCGATGCTTCAGATACGGCCACGTACAGTTGTTACCTTGTGATCGGCCAGGAATATGCTTCTGTCACCAAGGAAGAGGACGGAAAGC
>JALSQY010000359.1 GCA_026985035.1 Methylothermaceae bacterium | reverse complement strand
CCGATAGGAAGACGGTAGGTCGGGTTAGGCATATAAGCCGTAACCCGACATGAGAGCTGACACAAAAATGGCCAGGTTTTGTTTTAAAACCTGGCCATGCCATTTTTCCTGACAGCTATAAAATTACCGGCTAACTAAAATATCCACGCGCCGGTTTTGACTTCTACCTTCCATCGTTTCATTGGAAGCAACAGGCTCAGCAGCGCTCACGCCTTCAGTAATAATGCGGTCTGGGGAGATGCCCCGGGCAATCAGCGCTTCTTTGACAGCCTTGGCGCGGGCCGCCGCCAGTTTTTGATTGATTTCTTCGTTGCCTGTATTATCTGTATGGCCGACCACTTTTACTTTAAGCTCGGGACGGCTTTTCAGTATTTCCGCCAGTGCATCCAATCGAGCTTGTGCTTCACGGGAAAGTTGGGCCGATCCGGTGGCGAAAGTGGTGCGATCCGCCAGCAGATCTTCTCCGGGAGGAAAAGCACCGCTTTGCAGGTTTTTTACAAAGGATTCCAAGGTAGTGCCCGTGGGAATTTCTATTTTGCGGCCATCGGGCAGCGCATATTCGAAGGTTTCCATGCCCGCCATTCTTTTAAGAGCCGTTTGTGCGGCAGTGCCGGTACCCGCTAGTTCAGCGGCCGCCATATCTTTGGCCTGCTCTGTGGATTCAGCCGCCTGGCTGGTTGCAGATTCAGCGGTTTCGGTCAGATCGGTTGCAGCTTTAGTGGTCGTTTCTGCAGCTGATTGAGCAGCCGACCCCACACCTGCCATTCCGGCAGCGGCAGCGGCTTTCGCTGCATCGGCGGTTTGACTTGCAGTTTCCGAGGCTCCCTCAGCGGCGGCTTTGGCTTTGTCGGCCACTGTACCAGCCGTGTCGGCTACGGTTTCCGTGGCAGTGCTGGCCGCTGATTGAGCGCCTTCCTTGAGGTTGGTTAAGCCGGCAGCTGCTTGATCTTTGGCATCGGAAGCTTTATCCGCCAATGTGTCGACCGCGCCTGCGGCGGTTTGTTTTGCTGATTCGGCCGCTGATTGCGCGGATTCACCCAGGTTCGCCAAGCCTTCGGACGCGGATTCTTTGGCTTGCTGGGCTTTTTCTGCCAGCGAACCGGTCATGTCTTTGGTTTTATCCATGGCGCTTTCGCCAGCTTCGGAAAGCTTTTCGCCCGCTGCACCAACCATATTGGAGGCTTTTTCACCGATTCCTCCGGCGGTTTGTTTGACGCTCTCATAAGCGTCGCCAGCGCTGGATTGAACGGCTTCTGAGGCTTGCTCCATGGTTGAGGAAACCTTGTCCTGATTTTCTTCCTTACTGCATCCGGATAAGGTTAATGCCAAGGTTGGCAATAGTGTGCCACATAGGGTTTTCCATAAAATGTGTTTTTTCTGTAAATTGCGCATAACCAATACTCCCATTTGGTCAAATTTATGAAAGTTAATTTATTATAGATATACTCTTATGTTTGTCGTCAGTCAACAAAAAAGAAGTGGTTGTTCAACAGAATCTTCTTGTTTATCAAGGTGATAGGTGTTGGTTTTTGGCGACAAATGATAAACTCATGATAGAGGTAAATGGATGAACGTATAATGAATCCATGGACTTATCTAAGCGTAGCGCCGGCATCTTTAATAAGGCTGCTTTCAAGTTACAATGGCTGAAATCGTGACTTTTTAAAACCAATAATTTCTTTATTTTCAGGAGCAAAATGCCGCGTTCCTCTATTATTCACCATTCTATACTTCATTCGGTTTTTGGTTATGAAAATTACCGGGGGCAGCAACAAGCGATAATTGAACATTTGATTGCCGGCGGAGACGCACTGGTGTTGATGCCAACCGGTGGGGGGAAAAGCCTTTGTTACCAAATTCCCGCCTTGCAGAGGCCGGGTACCGGCGTTGTGATCTCTCCCTTGATTGCATTGATGCAGGACCAAGTCAGTGCCTTGCGACAAGCAGGGGTAAAAGCGGCATTCATCAATTCCAGTTTGCCCGTGGAAGAAATCCGGCAGCGGGAAGCTGCCTTGGTGCGCGGCGAATACCAATTGGTATATGTGGCGCCGGAACGCTTGTGTAACGAAAGCTTTTTGAATCTTTTGGCGCAAATCCCCCTGTCTTTGTTTGCCATCGACGAAGCCCACTGTGTATCCCAATGGGGCCACGATTTCCGCCCCGAATACCGGCGGCTTGCCGTCATTGCCGATAGATTTCCCGGAGTCCCCCGGGTAGGGTTGACGGCCACCGCCGATGTGCCAACCCGCCAGGATATTCTTCAGCACCTTAAACTCGAGACCGCCAAATTATTTATCGCCAGTTTTGACCGGCCCAATATCCGTTATCAGGTGGTGCTGAAGAATAATGCCCGCCGTCAACTTTTGGCCTTTGTCAAAAATGAACATCAAGGTCAAGCCGGTATTGTCTATTGTATGTCCCGGCGCAAGGTAGAGGCGACCGCCGTTTTTTTGAACCAACAGCGTGTTCCGGCGTTGGCCTATCATGCCGGGCTGTCCGCGGAAGAGCGCGCTGCCAACCAGGAACGGTTTCTACGGGAGGAAAGTATGGTCATGGTGGCCACCGTTGCATTCGGCATGGGGATAGACAAACCCGATGTTCGCTTTGTGGCTCATCTGGATCTGCCCAAAAGCATGGAGGCCTATTATCAAGAGACTGGCCGGGCCGGGCGTGACGGTCTCCCCGCGGATGCCTGGATGGCCTATGGCATTGGCGATGTGGTTGGTATGCGCCAATTGCTGGATCAATCCGGGGCTGACGAACGGGTCAAGCGAATTGAGCGTCACAAGCTGGAAGCCTTGCTCGGTTATTGTGAAACCATCCAGTGCCGCCGCCAGGTTTTGTTGGCGTATTTTGGTGAAGCGCTGTCTCAGCCCTGCGGCAATTGTGATAATTGTTTGACGCCCGTGGAGACCTGGGATGGCACTCGCGAGGCACAGATGGCTTTATCGTGTGTATACCGCAGCGGTCAACGTTTTGGCGTCAATTATTTGGTGGATTTGCTGCGGGGTAAAATACATTCGCGTATTGAATCATTCGGTCATCAACAGTTATCAACTTTTGGCATCGGGACGCACTTGAATGAACAGCAGTGGAAATCAATCTTTCGCCAACTCATTTCCGCGGGCTACCTGCAAGTGGACATGGAAGGCTATGGCGGCTTGCGCTTGACTGAGAGATGTCGCCCCTTGCTCAGGGGGGAAGAAAAAATTGAATTCCGCAAGGAAATCGCAAAGGTGGGGTCCAAAACCAGGCACTACCCGGCAGGAACCCCGGAAGATCCCGCCGATCGGCGATTGTGGGAAGCCTTGCGGCACATGAGAAGGCAGCTGGCAGAGGCGCAAAATGTCCCCCCTTACATTATTTTCAATGATGTCACTTTGGCGGAAATCATCGCCCACAAGCCTAAGGATTTGGATGAATTGGCGCAAATTCCCGGCATCGGCTCCACCAAGCTTGCCCGTTATGGTGAAAGGATTCTTGCCCTGCTTTGGGATTTGCCGGAGTCGGCCGCATGACTTGTCAATGGCGGCTTTACGGGACTTCCGCTTGTCACTTATGCGAGCAGGCGGCATCAATATTGCAGCAATTGGGGCTTTCTTACGAAGCTATTGATATCGCCTTCGATGATCGATTAAATAAACGATACGGCGTGCGCATACCGGTACTCCATTGTCAGCAATGTGGCTGGGAATTGGATTGGCCTTTTGATGAGATTCAAGTGCACCGCCAGAGGGAAAAATGTTTGCAAGAGGGTTGAAGGCACAATGCAACAAATCGATCAAGTCACCCGGGATTGGCACGAACGGGGATTCAGTTGCAGTCTGTGGACGGACCCCCCAGGCCAGCGGTGGGAGAATTTTGTCCACAATGAAGATGAACTGGTAATCGTCTTGGAAGGCGATATGGAATTCGAAGTGGAGGGAAAGGTTTATCATCCCAAGCCCGGAGAAGAATTATTCATCCCCGCCGGGGCGATGCATTCGGCAAGGAATATTGGGTCCACCACCGCCAGATGGCTGTATGGCTATCGCAGGAATTAAGGCGTGAGTGTTCCTCCGCTACCTGCCATTGGCGTAAGCGCGTTAGTGTTTGACTGCCGGGGCCGGGTGCTTTTGATTCGCCGTGCCCGCCCTCCCGCGCAAGGAAAATGGCACGCGCCCGGGGGGCGTCTGGAGTCTGGGGAATCCATGATTCATGCGGTAGCGCGGGAAGTCAGGGAGGAGACGGGCATTGACAATATCCGGCTGGGCCCTGTAATTGCGGTGGTAGAACGCAGATTAGAGGGTTTTCATTACTTGATTGTGGATTTTCTCGCTTGTTTAGAGCAAGAACCCACGCCTGTGCCCATACCAGGCGATGACGCT
>JALSQY010000358.1 GCA_026985035.1 Methylothermaceae bacterium | reverse complement strand
ATGATCGGTTCACCCGCAAGATTGACAATGGCGTCAAAACGGTGCTCGGGAGTCAAATCCTCAAGCCGGTGAAGCACAGCCACATCCCCGCAAATGGCGCGCACTTGGGTATCTCGCTGGCGGCTTAACACCGTTAATGTGTGATTTTTCCCCAACAATAATTGGCACAAATGACGGCCGATAAAACCCGTCCCGCCGGTGATGAAAACATGCATAAACCACCTCCCCCGAAGATACTGTGGTTATGTTGTTCCTAACTTGAAAGGAGGGTGATTGTCAAGTTGGTTGCCTTCGATATCCGTGGATGCATTCAATCAATTCGAACATCCATGCGATACACTTCATTCAATTGTTCCGGGGCGCTGATGCAAACGTTCAGATCCCGCAATTTGCCGTCTTTGATATCGTAAATCCAACCGTGGACGGCGAGATTTTGCCCTCGTTGCCAGGCATCTTGGACAATGGTGGTATGAACTAGATTGGCTACCTGCTGAATGACGTTGAGCTCACAAAGGCGATCCGCCTTGTGTTGTTCGTCCAGGGAGTCCAACAGTTCCTCATTGCGGTGGTATATGTCCTTGATGAAGCGGAGCCAGTTGTCAATTAATCCTAACGATTCCCCTTTCATCGCCCCCATCACTCCCCCGCAGCCATAATGGCCGCAGATAATGACGTGCTTCACTTGCAGCACTTCTACCGCATATTGGAGGACGGAAAGCAGGCTCATATCCGTATGTATGACCAGGTTGGCTACATTCCGGTGCACGAACAGTTCTCCCGGCATGAGTCCAACGACCTCATTGGCGGGAATGCGGCTGTCCGAGCAACCAATCCACAAGTATTCCGGCGATTGTCCTTGGGCGAGACGTTGGAAGAAGCCAGGATTTTCAGTTTCGACTTCCTCGACCCAGCGGTGATTATTTTCAAACAGATGTTGTAAGAGCTTCATGACGGTCTTTCTCCTGAGATTGATACAAACCAGAGTAACTTCCAGCAGGCAGGCTGCCTTCAATGGGTAGGCCGATTAAAGTAAGTTGAATGTGTTTTGCGGTAGCCTCGGCCCTGAAGTTGTCGATAATTTCCAAAACGTCGTGATCAATGTAGCGGGTTTGCGACCCGTCAATGATGACTTCAGAGTGCGGCGGGATTCGGTCAAGGGTTCGCAGGAGGTTGGCTTTGTTCAAAAAAGTCACTTGTTCCGCCAAGCGTAGAATTATCCGGTTGTCTTCGTGCGATTCGTGCAGATAGAGGCCGTTTTTGTAATGTTCCAACAAGATAAAAAAAAGAGCGACTGCCATGCCGATACCGACACCCGTTAAAAGATCCGTGAAAACCAGGCCGAGAATAGTGACCGCAAAGGGAATAAATTGGTACCAGCCCTGCCGGTACATTTTCAAAAACAGTTCGGGCTTGGCCAGTTTGTAGCCCACAACGAACAGAATGGCCGCCAGGGTGGCCAGCGGAATCATATTGAGTAAATGGGGGAACAGTAACGCGGCAATGAGCAGCAACAAGCCATGAATGAAGGCGGATGCCTTGGTGCGCCCGCCGGCGAGAATATTGGTGGAGCTGCGTACGATTACCTGGGTGACGGGTAAGCCGCCTATGAGGCCGGAAACCGAATTGGCCAGTCCTTGGGCAATCAGTTCCCGGTTGGTGGGGGTGACCCGTTTGAACGGATCGAGCTTGTCGGTAGCCTCGACACACAACAGGGTTTCCAAACTGGCGACAATGGCGATTGTCAGCGCCACAGTGTAGATTGCTTTATTGGAATAAGCGGAAAAATCCGGCAAAGTGAAAAATTCCCGCAAGCCATCGAAGCCATTCGCCAAGGGCAGTTGGACCAGATGGTCCACAGTCAGCGCCAGGTTGGGAAGAAACCGCTGGAAACCGAGGTTGAGCAGCGCTCCCGTCAAGACGGCTACCAAAGGCCCCTGGACAAGTTGGAAAACACGCAGCCGTTTCATGACAGGCTGTTCCCACAGGATCAGGATGGCCAACGAGACGGCGGCTATCGCAATCGCTCCTGGGTGGACGGCATTAAGCATATCGAACAAGGCCGAGAAAGTTGTTTCATCCCCCGGTTCGTGAAAAGCGAGATCCCCCTCCCAATCGGCGTCATAACCTACGGCATGGGGGATTTGTTTGAGGAAGATAATAATCCCGATACCCGACAGCATTCCGGTGATGACCGCTGAAGGGAAGTAATAGGCGATAATCCCGGCGCGCATATAGCCCAGAGCGATCTGAAACAACCCGGCAAATACCACGGCCAGTAAAAAGGGCTGAAACCCCAATTGCTGAATAGCTTCATAGACGATGACCGCCAGCCCCGCCGCGGGACCGGAAACCCCCAGAGGGGAACGGCTGATCAACGGAACAAGCAACCCTCCCACGAAGCCGGCGATGATGCCGGAAGACAAAGGCGCGCCAGAAGCCAGCGCAATCCCTAAACACAAGGGAACGGCTACCAGGAATACCACCATCCCGGCGGGGATGTCGTATTTGAGATTCTTCCAGACGCTTAATTCATCATTACTGTAGGGTCTGCCAGAGTTCATGACGATTATCCTTTGTTTTTGCGATACCTATAAAGATAACGGATTTCTTAACAAGTGTTATTCGAAATATAATCAAGCAACTTTCGTAAAAACAGAAATTATGGCTAGTTTACTCAATTACAAACACCTGTACTATTTTTGGGTGGTTTCCCAAGAGTCGAGCCTGACCCGCGCTGCTGACCGGCTCCATGTAACCCCCCAGACTATCTGTGGCCAAATCCGATGTCTCGAAGAACGATTGGGAATCCAATTACTCCGGCGCGAGGGCCGGGGCATGAGGCTCACAGAATCGGGCAAGACGGTATTCGATTATGCCGACAAAATCTTTGCTTTGGGAGAGGAATTGACTGAGGCCATACACCGGCAGACCGAGGAGCACGTCAGGAGATTTGCCGTGGGCGTGACAGATTGCCTTCCCAAACTGATAGCCTACCGTCTCCTCCAACCTGCATTGACTTTGCCGGACAAATTCAGAATTCAGTGCCAGGAAGATCACTTGGAAAATCTCATCACCGGTCTTGCCGCCCACAAACTGGATTTGATCCTTAGTGACCGTCCGCTACCTACCGATATCCCGGTGAAAGCTTTTAACCATCTTTTGGGGGAAAGTGGCGTCAGCTTTTTTGCCGCGCCGTCGATAGCGGGTGATCATTTCGACCGCTTTCCCCACAGTTTGAATAATGCGCCTCTGCTCATGGCGACCGCCGATTCGGCCATGCGCGGGAGGCTGTGGAGTTGGTTCGAGGGTCTTGAAATTCATCCCAGGCTGGTAGGCGAATTCGCCGATAGTGCGCTGATGAAAGCTTTTGGCCAGGCCGGGGCAGGGGTCTTTTATGCTCCCACAGTGATTGAAAATGAAGTTATCCATCAATATCAAGTGGCAGTGATCGGCCGGACGGAAGACGTTCGGGAGCATTTTTACGTGATTTCCCTGGAAAAACGCCTCAAACATCCTGCCGTCACCACGATTCACAACACCGCCCGGGACTCGCTGTTTGCCCATTCGTTGAATCATCATTAAGGAGCTTCTGACTTATTCAGAGGGGCTTGCGGCCTAGGGATTTGCCGCCAAAGTCAGTCACTGTAAGGGATTGACTTTGTGAGAAAAACAAAATCGCAATTTTTGTCCGTAAACCTGATGTGGCGACGGAGCTCCATTATTCCTTCGGCTGGCCTGGGTGACTGCCATCAGTCCCTCGGTAATGAGTCCATGGTGCTTCATGGTAGGAAGATTGGGTCCAAGTGGCCAAATCTTTAG
>JALSQY010000357.1 GCA_026985035.1 Methylothermaceae bacterium | reverse complement strand
GAAGTCGCCGCCGGCACCAGCCCGATCGACGCCACCCGCTTCCCGGGCGACGGCGACATCAACCAAAACGGCCAGACCAACCTGGGTGACCTCGTCCTGCTCTACCAGATGGTGCTGGGCAGCCGTACGCCGACCCCCCTCCAGTTCACCCACGCGGACATGAACCGGGACGGGCAGCTGAATGCGGCGGATATCCTGTTGCTGCAGCGGCAGTTGTTGCAGGGCTGGCTGGGGTGGCCGACGACAACAACGGTCGCGGCTACCGACATCACACACCGCCAGCCCGTGGTACCGGCTCAAAACTCGGCGCTGCTCGCGGAATGGCTGAGTGAGTTGATTCCAGCGGCGTGGGCGGTACCGGCCAATAGCGGGGTGCTGTATTATGTGCACAGTGATCCGTTGGGGGCGCCGCAGGCCTTAACCGATGAAGCGGGGACAGTCGTCTGGACAGCCAGCTATGACCCGTTCGGCAAGGCCACGGTCAATGAAGATCCCGACGGAGATGGGAACACCGTCACATTAAATGTCCGCATGCCCGGGCAATATGAAGACGTCGAAACCGGCCTGTATTACAACTACTTCCGGTATTACGACCCAGCGACAGGCAGGTACCTGACCAGTGATCCGATTGGATTGCTTGGTGGAATTAATACCTATCTGTATTCCTTAGCTAATCCAGTAAATATTTATGATCCTATTGGGGCTGGGCCGATATCGGGTTCTGCAGCTGGTGGTTTTTGCCTCGGCTACACTATCGGTAACACTTATAATCTTTTTGATAATTTGGATGCACTGAATGATGACATCGATCAGCTGAATAAACTTATCGATACTGCTGAAAACGCGTGCAGTCTGGAAGAAAGGCCAGAATGGTACCAAGAGTATATCGACAGGCTGGAAAGAGAACGCCTAAGAGCAATAGAAGAATATCTGCGCAGAAACGGAAATATGCTTCCAGGCCAAATTGGTCAGGCAATTCTGTGTGGTGCTGTTGGCGGAATGCTTGGTGTTATACCATTCATTCCATAGCGGTGGAGTTTATTTTGAAACGAAAACTAGGCCATTTTTTGTATTTGATATCGATAACAACTGTTGTAGTTGTTGGTCTGTTGTTTGTCATCGTCGGAGTAAAAAATTTAAACGATGCTCCGGATATAGCCGACCGAATTGCACCGTCCAAAGCTTATGAAAATTACGGGTTTTCGACGATAGAAGCTTGGCAGGCTTCTTTTGAAAATAAGAGCAAGAACAAAATATTTGTTGGTATTGGATTGATCGCAGCGATGGCTGGGGTGGTAGTCATAAAAAAGAGCTGCGGCAAAAAATAGGTAAGCGCAAAATAAAAGGGAGAACAGACAGCTACGACCCGCTCAACCGCCTGAATACCGCCAGCGGCCCGTTCGGCACCCGGGACTATGACCACGACACAGCGGATCAATGGGGTCAGACTCGATTGATTTCGCTGTAGCGCTATAATAACTTACCAACAAACAAAACAACCGCCAACGTGTACAAGGAGGTACCGCCATGGCCCGTCAACGCCGGTTCACATTGCCCGGTCAGCCGCAGCATGTCATTCAGCGCGGTAACAACAAGGACGTCATTTTTGTTTCCCATCAAGACTATCGTATTTACCTGGAAAAACTGGCGGAAGCGTGTATGCGTTATTCCTGTGAGATTCATGCGTATGTCCTGATGACCAATCATGTTCACTTGCTGGTAACGCCCTGTACAGAAACGGGGATCGGGCAGGTAATGCAGTC
>JALSQY010000356.1 GCA_026985035.1 Methylothermaceae bacterium | reverse complement strand
TCACCGGCAACACGAAAGCGATGGCGATACTGGACGGATCGCGAATCACCTGGATGAATTCTTTGCGAATTAAGGCGCGGAGGCGGCGATGGTTGTTAAACTTAGTTTGCGGCATGGGTTTCGGTCTCCAGCAGGCGGATGAAAGCCTCTTCCAGGGTTGGATGGGGATGATCCGGGGTCCGGCCGTGGTGGCGAATTTGTTCGGGGGTTCCCGCTGCTAAAATGGTACCGGCTTGCATGATCACAATCCAGTCACAATATTCTGCTTCTTCCATAAAATGGGTGGTGACCAGAACAGTCACACCTTGTTCGGCCAGCGCATTGATGCGCAGCCAAAACTCGCGCCGGGCCAAGGGATCGACGCCGGAAGTCGGCTCATCGAGAAACAGGATCTCTGGCTGATGGAGCAGGGCACAGGCCATGGCAAGACGCTGCTTGTAACCAAGAGGGAGATTGATTGCCCGCAACGCGAAGCGAAAACCACGCCTGGTACAGCGGTTTATCGCCGCCGGCAGCCGGAGCGCAGCGTGGTTTATCAGCTCGTGCAAGGCCATCTGGAAACCTGGCTGACCGGCTGCTGGCACGCGGATGAGGAAGGGTCCCGGTTGCCGCATACATCGAGCAGGATTTTCACAAGTATCTAGAGTGCGGCATCCTGGCCCATGGCTCGGGCACGCTGCGCCGACTGTGGCTAGAATTTCCTCATCGCATACTCTTGTCAAGGACGCGGCATCTGTCCCTCTTGCAATACCCGGCGCATGGTAGCGACAGCCGCACATCTGGTCGATGCGGTTTTTCCACAAGTCCCGATGTGTCAGTGGGTATTGTCGTTTCCCAATGTGATCTATGATCCCAATAGCCGGTGGATGGCGATGACCGATCCGTCAGGACGGCGGATCACTGTTCACCGGCTGCATCAAGAGGCAACCATCGATGATTACGGGATATTGCAATGGCAGATCGAAGACCTCCGCTTTTAGCGGATTATCACGAAATGATCTGGTACGAACTGGATGCCGGCGGCGGCATGGCGATTCCGGCGCTCCGTGACCGGATCGAGACAGAAAAGGATGGCTGGCATGCGGATGCGATCCAGGCGCTTGAGGCGCATGACGTACTGCTGGCCGACTACATTCTCACCGCCGATCTGGATGACATCTGGCCCGGCCTGCTGGAAGACCGGCCCGACAAGCCGCCGGAACAGTAGTGGTGGCATCTGGGCGCCATCCGCCGGGGGGAATTTGCGGGCGATTATCCGGGAAAATGAATTTAATCTGGCGCTTATGAAGTCTTTCCGCTGGTCTGTCCCCAATGCGGTGGCGAATTAAAGATCGTTGCCTTCCTCACCGAGGCGGATCCCATTCAGCGTATCCTGATCCATATCGGTGAACCAGCCATACCGCTACGAATTGCGCCAGCTCGCACACCGCCGGACTGGTTCGAAGCGGATTTCGATCAAACGATTCTCGATGAATCCGAAGAAGCGGAACCCGTTCCGGACTTTGAGTTTGATCAGACCGTGAGTTGGTAACATCACGGTACCGATGCCAGTCGGTCATTCTGACGGGCACAGGTTCTCTTGTGTGCACGTTTCAGATAAGGCATCTTTTACATCCGAACACCCCACAACAGCCTGGTCCACCTCCTCCGATGCCGAAAAAACGATCAAAACAATCAAAAAGTCTTGCCAAACAGACCATCCTCCGGTACCGTTTCCCCGAGGATGGGTTGGAAAGAGGTATTGAATTTCCTATTCATCTATTCATTGTTTTCGGGCAAGAAGACC
>JALSQY010000355.1 GCA_026985035.1 Methylothermaceae bacterium | reverse complement strand
GAGGATGCGGGTTTGTTTTCTGCGCACGTCGGTGTCGATGTTCTGCATGGAGCGGCTCCCAGGTGAGTCGAGATAAAGCATTATGGCCATTCTATGAGAGTGAGGCATAGGCAATTTGATCTAAATCAAATTTCGTTTTGCTTGCGAATCAAATGAATTGTTAATTTCAGACAAATAATATTACCATTTAAAGCTTATGGTTTTTGATTTGGGGATGGCCATTCCCCCGAACTTATTTTTAGTCTTGCGGTCTTTTAGATATGAACGCCAAGTTCCAGGGCTGCCTGAGCCATGGGGACCGAAGGCGGCTGACCACTCTACTCCAAACACTGGAAACCGAAGCAGACCATTTCCTCGGTTATCCCTGTAATCGCGCCTTCGATTATTCAGAACTGTTTCCCTTTTTGGCCTACACCATCAATAATGTGGGCGATCCTAACGTTAAAAGTCTCTACCGGCTCAATACCCACGAATTCGAACGGGAAGTGGTCGATTTTTTTGCCGGGCAGCTCCACGCGCCGCAAGAGATTTGGGGTTATGTCACCAACGGCGGCACTGAAGGCAATCTGTACGGCCTTTACCTGGGGCGGGAGATTCTTCCCCAAGGCATCGTCTATTATTCCGAGGATACCCACTACAGCGTCGCCAAAATCCTGCGGATATTGCATGCTCGCAGTATCATGATCAAAAGCCGCCCGGACGGGGAAATCGATTATGAAGATCTGGCCGAGACCCTAAAAATACACCGGGACGTGCCGCCCATTTTATTGGTCAATATCGGAACCACCATGAAAGGGGCGATTGATAATCTGGATAAGATTCATGCCATATTAAAAAATCTCGCCATTCACGACTTTTACATCCACGCCGACGCCGCCCTGAGCGGCATGATCCTGCCTTTCGTGGACAATCCCCAGCCGTTTGATTTCCGCCACGGCATCGACAGTATCGCCATCAGCGGCCATAAAATGATTGGTTCGCCACTGCCGTGCGGGGTAGTGTTGGCGAAAAAGTCTCATGTGCGCCAGATTGCCCGCTCGGTGGAATATGTCGGTACATTGGACACGACGATCTCGGGTTCGCGCAATGGCATTACCCCGCTGTTTTTGTGGTACGCCATCTGTAGCCGGGGAGTAGAGGGTTTCCGCGAGGCGGTGGAAAGTTCCTTGCAGATGGCCCGATACGCCGTGGACAAGTTTCGACAGGCGGGCGTGGATGCCTGGCGGCACCGCAATTCACTCACCGTCGTCTTCCCCCGCCAGGCGGAAGAAACCTTAAAACGCTGGCAAATTGCGGTCCATGACGACATTGCCCATATTATCACCATGCCCCACGTAGAGAAGTGGCAAATCGACGCATTGCTTCAGGAGATGCTGGATGAAACAAATCACCATCGTCGCCCGCAACCGGGCCGGCCTGCTGGCTGAAATCACGGAAAAGCTGGCCCAGGCCCAGGTCAACATCGAGACCTTGGATGTGGAATC
Source organism: Methylothermaceae bacterium (assembly GCA_026985035.1). Lineage (GTDB taxonomy): Bacteria > Pseudomonadota > Gammaproteobacteria > Methylococcales > Methylothermaceae > Methylohalobius. The sequence goes on along the minus strand of JALSQY010000355.1, from coordinate 303 downwards.
CCTCGACACCCAGGGCATCATGGTTTTGACCGTCGATCACTACGACGCTGCCCTCGAAGCTCTGCGGGAGATGTCAGACATTCAGGCTTATACCGAAGATGTCCTGGTAGTCCGTTTGCGCGATGAACCGGGCGCTCTGGCCCGCTTGTCCAGGCGCCTGAGCGATGCCGGCATCGCCATCAAAAGCCTGCGTATCATCAAACACCTGGATGGGCACAGTCTGGTTGCGGTTTGCACCGACCGCCAAAGCGAAGCCGCGCAATTACTAGCGCTTTATAGGGTGACTTGATGGCAGCGATCGCC
>JALSQY010000354.1 GCA_026985035.1 Methylothermaceae bacterium | reverse complement strand
CGGTTTCCCGCCTCAACCGGGAAGTGAAATGGCTTTTGGCCGACAGCTTCCCCAAACTGTGGGTGGCAGGAGAAATCTCCAACCTGTCCCGCCCGGCATCCGGCCATCTTTACTTTACCTTGAAAGATGCAAAAGCTCAGGTGCGCTGCGCCATGTTCCGGCGCCAGCAATCACAGATGGATTTTACCCCGGAGAATGGCATGCAGGTGCAAGTGTTGGCCCAAGTCAGCCTGTATGAAATCCGCGGTGATTTCCAGTTGCAAGTAGAGGTCATGGAAGAAGCCGGCACCGGCGCCTTGCGCCGCGCTTTTGAGGCACTCAAAAAGCGGCTGGCGGAAGAAGGCCTGTTTGCCACCGAACACAAGCTTCCCATCCCGCCCTGGCCAAAAACCATTGGCATCATTACCTCCCCTACCGGCGCGGCCATTCGCGATGTATTGACCGTGCTCAAACGCCGCTTTCCCGGTCTGGAAGCCGTTATTTATCCTTGCGCGGTGCAAGGCGATGCCGCCAGACAGGAAATCAGCGCTGCCATTCAGACCGCCAACCAACGCCGGGAATGTGACGTTTTATTACTGGTGCGTGGCGGCGGCTCGCTGGAAGATCTCTGGCCCTTCAACGAAGAGCAAGTCGCGCGGGCGGTTTATGCCAGTCAAATACCCATCGTGACCGGCATCGGCCATGAAATTGACTTCACCATCGCTGACTTTACCGCCGATTACCGCGCCCCCACCCCGTCTGCCGCCGCGGAAGCCGTCAGTCCAGACGGTGAAGCGCTGTCCCGGCAACTGGCAGCGCTGGAAAAACGGTTGCTGCAACTGCAACACCGCCATCTGGATCAAGCCCGGCAACAGTATCGTTGGTTGCTCACCCGCATGCATCAAACCCATCCCGCCAGACGGCTGCTGGACTGGATGCAAAGGTTGGATGAACTGGAAACCAGGCTGCGTCAATCCATCCACACGCAGCTGGCCACCCGAAGGCAACGATTCGAGCTTTATCGTGCCAAATTGCAAGGGCACCATCCAGGCCGGCGTCTCCACGCTGCCAATATCCATTTACGGCAACTCAGCCACAGACTCGCGGAATCCTTGAATCAACGCCTGCAATTGGAACGCTCGCGCCTGGCCGAACGCAGCCGGGCTTTGGACGCAGTCAGTCCGCTGGCCACCCTGGCCCGAGGCTATGCCATCGTCACAGATTCCAAAACCGGCAACGTCATCACCCGGGCATCCCAAACCCGGCGAGGGAAAATGATTGGCGCCCGCCTGTCCCAGGGCAGTCTATTATGTGAAGTCAAAGAGGTAATCGATGAGGACTAATCCGCTAATGAAAAGACAGCCGTGTTTTCTGGCATTATTACTTTTTTTCCTCGCCCCGGGGCTATGCGCCCAACCCTTGCCAGCGCATAGCCCCGTTCCCGGCGGGGTGGCCATCTTGACGGTGGGCGATGTCAGCCTGGAAAAACCTGTCGTCTCCTTCAATGACAGGCCGGTTTTGGTAATAAGAAATGAGGGACGATGGACTGCCTTGGTGGGCATACCGCTTAACACCAAGCCTGGCCGCTACCATGTGAATATCCGTCAGGGCAAGGAAGCACGCGCGCTTGAGTTCACCGTCTCCACCAAAGAGTATCCTGCCCAATACATCAAGCTGCCCAAAGGGAAAGAGCGTTACGTCAGCCCGCCGCCGGAAGACCTGGCCAGAATCAAGCGCGAGCGGAAAATTCTCGGCAAAATCCTCAGCCAATGGCGTCCAACCGATCAAGTGGATACCGATTTCCATCTCCCCGTCCGGGGCCGTTTAGGCAGCCCTTTCGGGCTGCGCCGTTTTTTCAACGATCAACCCCGCAATCCCCATAGCGGTTTGGACTTGGTGGCGCCGGCAGGAACCCCCATCAAAGCTCCCGCCGATGGCATTGTCATCGATCGCGGCGACTTCTTTTTCACCGGCAACGCGGTTTTCCTGGACCACGGCCAAGGTCTCATCAGCGGCTATTTCCACATGCAAGACATCGCGGTACAACCGGGGCAACAGGTCAAACGCGGCGACATCCTGGGCACGGTGGGCGCCACGGGCAGAGTCACTGGCCCCCATCTGCACATGAATGTTTATCTCAACCGGACCAAGGTGGACCCGGAATTATTCCTGCGGCGTTATTTGCACGCTAATAAGTAAGGAAGTTTTGGCGAACTGGATATTTCCCAGCCACATTCAAGCTCGCAATAAAAAAGCGCTCTGGGGGCGCTTTTAAGGAACCTCTGCACAAGTCATCCTTGAATTGTGCAGAGGACGAAAAACAAGAAGTATGATTTTTGTTTTTCTCTCAAAATCAATCCTGCCCGACGACCGCCAGGCCTTTTTGACTGGCATAATACGCAGCGATATTCTTGATTTGTTCCTCAGACAGGTCTTTAACCATAGACTGCATGATGGCGTTGTTACGCGCGCCCGTTTGATAATCCTGGATTGCTTTGACCAGGTAGCTTTCATACTGCCCTGCCAAACGCGGGAAATTAGGGGAAGGCGCATTGCCATCTTCTCCATGACAACTGGCGCATTTGTCAACCAGCGACTTGCCCGCTTTGGGATCCCCGGTGATTGGGCCTTCCTGGCGCTTGCTTTCAAACTTGGCCACGTAGGCTGCTATATCTGCCATATCCTGCTCGGTCAAAGAGCCCGCGTTTCCTTCCATACTGCCATGTTTTCTTTGCCCTTCTTTGTATAACTTGAGGGAAGAAACCACATAAGGCTCATACTGACCGCCAATCTTGGGAACATGATAGTTGGGATAGGCATTGGTATAACCAGGGGAGCTGTGGCACCCCTTGCAGGTGTAGAATTTGACTTTGCCCGCCTCCGGATCTCCCGCGGCTTGTGCAAAGTTGCTTCCTAAAAACAAGCCGGCCCCAATCAGCATTCCCCCAAATAATTTCATGGTCATTCTGCTTTTCCCCTTCAACATTGAAAATAAATACTACAAATAAACGATGGAATTATAAAACAACCTTGGGCCGGTTACAGCAAATCCTTGATGGCATCTCTTTCCTCGAGCAATTCTTGTTCGGTCCGCTTCATCCGGGAACGGCTGAAATCATTGATATCCAACCCCTGCACGATTTGAAGCAATCCGTTTTCCGCTATCATGGGAAACGAATAGACGATATCACCGGCAATGCCGTAACTGCCATCGCTTAACACAGCCGCGCTGATCCAGTCCCCAGCGGGCGTGCCAAACACCCAATCCCGCATGTGATCCAAGGCGGCATTGGCAGCGGAAGCCGCGCTCGACTTCCCGCGCAGGCGAATCACTTCTGCACCCCGATTTTGTACCGTGGGAATAAAGTCGTTTTCATACCAATCCATATCCACCCACTCCAAAGCGGGTTTGCCTTTTACCTGGGCATGAAAAAGATCCGGGAATTGAGTCAACGAATGATTCCCCCAAATGCTGACCCGGCGTACATCCATCACCGGCGAATGGCATTTTTCCGCCAAAAGGCTCAACGCCCGATTGTGATCGAGGCGCGTCATAGCGGCAAAGTTCTGGGGATTCATATCAGGCGCATTGTGGATGGTAATCAAAGCATTCGTGTTGGCAGGATTACCCACCACCAGGACCTTGGCATCTTTTTGGGCGACTTCATTTAACGCCTTGCCTTGCTCGGAAAAAATGCCGGCATTGGCCGACAGCAGATCTTTCCGTTTCATACCAGGGCCCCGCGGCCTGGCGCCGATGAGAAAAACCAAATCCGCGTCGGCAAAGGCTTGATAGGGATCGGCCGTCACCAGCACCTCTTGTAATAAAGGAAAAGCGCAATCCTTCAATTCCATCACTACGCCAGCCATGGCATCGGCCATCGTTTCAATCTCCAAAAGCTGCAAGATCATGGGTTGCTCAGGCCCAAGTAGATCCCCTGCCGCCAATCGAAACAGCAATGAATAACTGATCTGACCGGCAGCCCCTGTCACTGCGATACGTGTTGCTTTCATAGAGATCCTCTCGTTTTGCGGGGGAAAAGCCGAATGGCCTTGTATAGTACCTGGAAGGGCATCCGACCGGTTATTTAAATTTATACCCTACCTTGCCTGGCGAAATTTGAAAAGATCCAGGCTGCGGGGTATCGGTTTCTATTTTTCATGGTCAAAAAACACAAGGGCAATATTCTCGACCCGGCCTTCCCATGCGGAAAATCCAGAGAGAATAGCTTAACCCTCTCATGGAGCTTTTGGTACTATGAATGCAAGATTAATTGGTCATGGTGGATCGCAACCGGATAGAAAGCAAAACTCGACCCTCTTGCCCCCCTGAAAAGATCATGAATTTCTGTAGATTGGCTCTGTGTTTGTTGATAGGTCTGATTGCCGCCAGCGCTGGTTCGGGGCTGACAGAGTGGGGCAACGATTTAGAAGAATCATTGGGCCTTAAAACCTTATTTGCGCTAAGAGGGCCTGCCGCCCCGCCACCCGAAGTGGTGATTATCAGTCTCGACAAGGCCTCCGCCCAGGCTCTGGCGCTGCCGGACAAACCCGAAAAGTGGCCCCGCTCCTTGCATGCCCGATTGATCCGGAAACTTTCCGAGGCCGGCGCCCGGTTGATCGCTTTCAATATCGTTTTCGACGAAGGCCGCAACCCTCAAGATGATCAGCTAATGGCCAATGTAATGCGCCGCAGTCACAACGTGATTTTGAGCGATTATATTAAAAGAGGCGTCATTTCCTTATCTCAAAACAGGCCCCAGGATGGCGACCAGTTTTTTTATGACCTCATCATACGCCCTATTCCTTTGTTCTCCCAGGCGGCGTTATTTTCGACCCCTTTCACTTTGCCTAAAACCTGGAAAGATGTAAGGCAATTCTGGGTCCACCAGGATAATGGCAGCTGCGGCTTCCCGGCGGCGGTATTTCAAGCTTATGTATTTTCTCAGCTGTATCCGGAAATTTTAAAGCTGACGCATCAAATCAGCCCGGAATTGGCCAGCCGCCTGCCTTCCAGCTATGGCGCCGCCGTATCGAAGAGGCTCCTTACCAGCGTTATGCTAGATTTCAAAACCTTTTTCGATCAACACCATCATGCGCTTCCAGAATTTATCCAACTGGCCACCCGCCAAATTCCGGCCTCTAAACGATCTCTTTTGCTGAAGTGGCTGTCACTATACGAAAATCCCCAAATCCGTTATCTGAATTATTATGGCCCCTCAGGCAGCATCACAACCATTTCCCTGGTGGATGTCTTATCCGGCACTTCACAACTTTTCCGGGACAAAGTTGCGTTCGTCGGCTATTCAGAAGACCTGCATCCCGAAAAAAGCCAAGGATTCTATACCGTATTTTCCCATTCCGCGGCCGATACTTTCAGTGCCACTGAAATTGCCGCCACCGCGTTTGCCAATCTATTGGAAGATTCCTGGATCAGAACCCAAGACCCTACAGTCCAGTTTCTGTTTTTGATCGGCTGGGGAACCGGCCTGGCATTGCTGTGTTGGCGCTTGCCATTATTGAGAGCCTTCATAATGGCAAGCATCGTGGGGAGTATTTACTTTGCAATTGTTTACTATCAATTTGTGCATAATCATCACTGGTATCCGTTGGTTATTCCCCTTGCCATTCAAATCCCCGCCGTCTTGTTGGTCACCCTATGCTGCCACTACATTTCCACCCGCCAGGAAAAAGAAAGCATTCACCAAGCCTTTCGCCTGTTTCTTCCCGAAGATATCACCACCCAGATTACCAGTGCCAAAACCGTTGACGCCCTTTCCAGTCATGGAGAACTGAAATTCGGCGTTTGCCTGGCAACGGATGCCGGCCGCTACACAACCTTGTCGGAATCCCTGGACCCGATGACGTTGGGCCAATTGATGAATGAATACTACAGTACGCTATTCCTACCGGTGAAGGCCCACGGAGGGCAAATTTCCGATGTCATAGGCGACGCCATGATGGCTTTATGGACTTCCAGTGAAAAATCCGCTTCCCTGAGAAGACAAGCATGCCATGCAGCAATACAAATCAAGCAAGCCGTCACTGTGTTTAACGAGACCCACCGTTATCAGCTCCCTACCCGTATCGGCCTGCATTCCGGCATGGTTCGCCTGGGCACCCTGGGCTCTCCCGACCACTACGAATACCGGGCGGTAGGGGATGCAATCAACACTGCCACCAGAATCGAAAACCTTAACAAGGTTTTGGGCACGAGAATTCTGGTATCGGCGGATGTTGCCCGCGATCTTGACGAATTCTACTTCAGAGAATTAGGCACTTTTATTTTGGCGGGCAAACAACAGGCAATCGGCATTTTTGAACTGATCTGCCTCAGAGAAGAACTGCCCCCTGCCCGCAAAGCCTTTTTCGGCGCCTTTGCCAAGGCGCTATCGTCCTTCAAGCAGCACGACTGGCCCAAGGCACATCAGGCATTCACCACGTTGGCCAATCAATGCCCGGAAGACAGCCCCACCTTGTTTTATTTATTCCTATGCCAATCTTATTTGCAAGAACCACCCACTACCGAACATCCTGAAATTATTGCGATAGGCAACAACAGCGGCCATTTGAAAATAGACTTCGTTTAAAAAACAAGCATATATCCTATCCATATAATAGAATCCGGATAACTATTACATTACCTGGAAAAGTAATCACATACAGGGCGGTATCACTTATCAAGCCCTTGTCTGGTAGCGTTTCAGGAAAAGAATATATAAGTTATCCCTAATGGTAATCTTACCCTTTTCTCACAATTACCATCATGTTAAGGTGGAATTCAGCATTTTCTCCACAAAGCTTATTTTCACCAATAACAAAAACCATGATGAATATTTCCCGTTCTCTTTTCATCACGATATTGTTGACACTTCCGGCGCCATGGGCGGATGCAGCCTGTTCGGACTGGATTGCCAAAATCATCTCCGCGCAAGGCCAAGTCCTGGTGCAGCGAGCCGATAACACCACCGAAGAAGCCCGGCCGACATTGGTGATCTGCCCGGGCGACAGCCTGAAAACCGGGAAATACGGCCGTGCCACTCTCCAATTACGAAACGATTCGTTATTGAATCTCGATCAACACACTTCACTGGTTTTCTCCAAGGCTCAGCCAGCCAACAAGAAAGAAACCTCCTGGTGGATTAATCTTTTCAGCGGCAATGCCTTTTTCCGCAGCCGCAGGCCCCAGCGGCTGCGGGTCACGACGCCTTTTGTCAATGCGGTTCATGAAGGCACCGAATTTTTGGTGGAAGTGTCCCGGGATCACACCACGATCTTGGTTCTGGATGGCAGAGTCAAAGCCAGCAATGCCCATGGACAACTCAAGGTAGCCGCCAGACAAGCGGCGGAAGCGGGAAAGAATCAACCACCCAGGCTGATCAAGCTGGTGATCAAGCCGGAAGACGCCGTTCAGTGGGCGTTGTACTACCCCCCGCTGATTGATGTTTCCTACTTTCTAAAAACGGAAACCGACCCGCAACTGAAAAAGGCGGCGCAAGCTTATCAGGCAGGCCGCGCCGCCGAGGCATTGATGCTGTTAGATGCCATTCCCGCCGCGCGGCAAACCAGCGACTACCATCTCTTGCGGGCTGGATTGCTGCTCAGTATCGGCCAAGTGGATGCAGCGCAACAGGCTATCCAGGCGCTTCTCGTCCAAAAGCCGGGCAGCGGCGCGGGGCTTGCCTTGCAGGCTGTCATTGCGGTGGCGAAGAACCAAAAACAGCAAGCGCTGAATCTAGCCCGCCAGGCCGTGGGACGCCAACCGGATTCACCCCTGCCCCACATTGCCTTGGCGTATGCCTACCAAGCTGCTTTCCAAGTGGAAAAAGCGCGGCAAAGCGTGCAAGCCGCAGTTGATCTAGCCCCCCAAAACGCCCTGGCCCTGGCCCTATTGGCCGAGCTGTCACTGGCAATGGGCGATACCGATAAGGCTTTACTAGCGGCAAAACGGGCCGTACAAATCAATCCTCATTTGGCGCGCGGCCAAATTGTCCTGGGATTTGCCCAATTGGCGCGTTTTGAGATTGCAAAGGCAGCGGAACATTTTGAAACCGCTGTCACGGCCGAATCCGCCAACCCGCTGGCCCATCTCGGGCTGGGCTTGACCCAAATCCGGCGCGGCCACCTCAAAGACGGCACCCGGCTCATGGAAACCGCGGTTTCTCTCGATCCCAATAATGCCCTGTTAAGAAGTTACCTCGGTAAAGCCTACTACGAACTGAAACAAGGCAGCTTCGCCAGTACCGAATTCCGGCTGGCCAAACAGATGGACCCCAACGACCCCACCCCCTGGTTCTACGACGCCATCTACAAACAAACCGTCAACCGTCCGGTGGAAGCGCTCCACGATATGCAAAAGGCCATAGAATTAAATGGCAACCGGGCGGTTTACCGGTCCAAGCTGCTTCTGGATAGTGATTTGGCCGCCCGAAGCGC
>JALSQY010000353.1 GCA_026985035.1 Methylothermaceae bacterium | reverse complement strand
CTGTTTGCCGTGGCGCACCACGATCATCCATAAGGGAACATCAGGATGGTCACGCAAGTGAACCCGGGTGATGCCGAAAGGAACGGTTTCTTTGTGTCCGCGGCGCAATTTCCCCCGATGCTTCATCGGCAACCGCCGGGCAATCTGCTGGGCCGTCTTTTGCGTCTCCCGCCACAGCCAGTAACGCTGGTTGGCCGCTCGAACCAACACTTCACTCCCCTCTTTGAGCCAAGCATCCCACAACACACCACGATCACCACCCCGGTCAATCACCCATAGCCGTTTCCCTACATGACGACTCACTTCGTTCATCACCGCCAGAATGTCGCTGTTCTCACTGCGATACCCTTCCCGCTCAGTCGATTGCAGGCGCGTCAGTACCGGCAAGGTTGTTCCCGCTCGAACATCCCGGGCCACCACGCTGATCAAAGGATAGCCCCCCACAATTTCTCCCACATCTCCATCACGTACCCGGCAGCGCTTTTCACTCTTGGGGGCTCCATCCCGGTTCAGATCTCCAGGATCAATCGCCAGAATCATTCCTTCGTGAACTTTGGGAGCCACCTTCTCCAGCAGCAGATGTTCAGCCGCCCAAGTCACTTCACTATGACCGGCCAACATGCGGGATATCCGCTTCTGAGTATGGTGCAAACGTCCAGGTTCCTTCAGGGCTCGGGCAATTTCCGATTGCTTTAGTGTGCCGCTGCCGAGGATGCCAAACACCACCTCTCCCATCAGCTTCTTAACCGGCTTTTTGATCACACCGGGCAATTCATCAATCCAACCAGCAAGTCGGACTTTCCATTTGTTCCGTTCTCTGGCATCTTTAGGCATCGGGGTTCTCCTTCAGGTTCAATGGGTTATTGCTATACACATTTTACCCGATCAGGAACCCCGATCCTCTCGTTTTGAACCCCTTTTTATCCGTATATCAAGGCCTTGCGCTGACCGCTTGGGAAAATTGGGGAGACACTAGTTTCTTGGACACTTTGTTGCCGGGCTGGATCCCTGGAGGTCAACCGGCGGAAGGGTATCGAGAGTTCCTTCGCCAGATTCGAAAGCGTGGGGGACAGCACGGGCATGCCGACCATATGGGTGGCATTGGCCAATATGCGAATCTCTGTTTCTTCCCCGGCGCGTTGATTGTACCGTTTTCCGACCGAACCGTGCCTGATGGTAGCGTGAGGAACGTGGATATCCCGCCAATACACGGGGAATCCGAAACAGCGGAGTCCTTCGCTTCCAGCCCAGCTTTGCACCCTGTCACTCAATTCCCCTTCCTCACGATACAAAATGACGGTTCGGCTCCGGTCGAGACGGGCGGTCAGGCGATTCATCCGGCTTCGCAACTCCATCTCCGACAGGGTTCGCCATCGTCCCACCACCGCCACGCGGATGGGAAATTCCTTCAGTGCCCGATAAGGTTTCAAGGTATCGTGCCAGGAGACCGGCAGAAGACAGTTCACCGGTGCGGAGGCGAACAAGGGCGCCAGATGCCGGCAGGGATAACCGGATTCATGGGCCAGATCGCCCAGGTGATAATCCGTTGCGGCCTGGCCGCTGGCATGTTGCAGAAAACGTTGGGTGAACAGAGCGATACGATGCAGTGGCAGAGGGTTCGAGCGTGAATCCAGGAGGGGAATGGCGTAAGAAGCGCCTTGTATTCCTTCGGAACAACCCCGCCTGGCACCGTGCATCGCCCGGGCTACTCGGGCCGAAGGCGTCCAGTGCCTGCCTTCGAGATCAGTGCCGAAAACCTGAATTGCCAAGGGGACGATACTTGTTCAGGCCAGAAG
>JALSQY010000352.1 GCA_026985035.1 Methylothermaceae bacterium | reverse complement strand
GTAGTTTCCCAGGGGGGCGACTTCAAACAAAACCTGGCCGATTTTGACCGGCGCCCCCAGTAACTGGCTCAGATCGCCACGAAGAATGACCCCATCGATGGGCGCCCGCAGCCGAGTCTTTGCCAACCGTTCTTCAACCAGCTTGAGTTGAGCCTCGGTTTGACCTATTTTGGCGCGCATCAATCCCATCTGTACGCGGTCTTGCCGGGCCAGGGCTTGATGGTACTCCTGTTGGTGTTTTCGTAGTTCGCTTTGCCATTGTTGTTGCTCACTCAGGAGATGACTATCTTCCAGAGAAGCCAATACATCACCTGCTTGCACTTTATCGCCTGGCCGCGCGAAAACCTTTTTCAGGTAGCCTTCCTGGGGGGCGACGATGGCTTGTAGCTGGGTGCTTTGCAAGACTGCCGGAGCCGTTACCCGGTATTCGCCCTTAACCATGGCCGAGAGGAGTGTGACGGCCAGCAATGTCCCGCAGGCGGATTTCAATTGCCAATGGCCTGGGCCGAAGAGGCGGACGCTCAAGGTTTTGAGAGACTGGGCAAGCTTGCCAAGCAAACGCTGTTTCTGTTGCCACTTGAGCTCCAGAGCCGGGGCGATCAAATGGACAATGGATTGACAAAAGTCGATGGTTTCCGGGCTGAAGGTCCGGGTACTGCGTTCCAGGGTAAGGGCGCCCAAAGGTTCCGATGAACCGGGAAGGGGAATGGTGCAAAGATGAGGGTGGCCCGGATTCGCGGCCAGTTCGGCATGGGCCCGCACAATCATTGAGATCGAACCGGCTGCCGGGTAGATTACCGTTTTGCCTTGATCGACGGCTTCCTCCATGGCGGCTTCGATACGTTGGACCAGCGCCATGCGGGGATCGAACTTCGCGGTATGGGAAAGAGATTGCAAGCGTATCCTCAAGTTTTGCCGCAGTCCCAAGCTGACCCGTTCGCACTGGAAGTATTGGGCCAGCTTGTTGGTAATGGCCATCAGGATTTTTTCCAGCGGTTCGCGGCTTAAAGCAGAGGAAAGGCATTCGAACAAAATGGTCGAATGTTGGTGCTGAATTTTACTGTGGTGGCGGGCCAGGGATTCCAGCCACACCGCCCCCCATTGCAGAAGCTGCAATACCGTCCGTTGCTGGGGCTCTGGACGGTGGCTGAAGGCAATGGCGACGATCCCTGTGGTGTTGGTATTGAGCCGGACTGGCAAGGCGGCTACGTCGCAATGACGGCGGGCGCCGAAATTGCATGGTTTTAAGGATTGCACGATGCTTTCCCCGGCAGACAGCGCTTCGGTTGCCGTCTTCTTTAATAGGTCGGCGGTATCGGCATTCGCTGGCCAGGAAGTGACAGGTTGCAAGGTATTTTGTTTGCCCTCCGGCAAATAAATGACACCTTGCATGACCCCCGCAATCATCCGGCATTGCCAATCCAGCCAGTCCTGAAACCAGACGGCAGGAATGGCGTTGTCTTGAATCGCCGGTCCTTGTGATTGTCGGGTTTGGCCGGCCGAGGTTGTGCCGGCTTGCGGGTTTTCATCTGGAGAGCGGGAGTGCTGCTGGTGGTCCTTTCTATTCGTCGCCAGCAATAAAGTTTCATCCATCGGTTTCTTTGAATTGCCTCACATAATTAAAAAGCATCAATGGAAGTTTAGAACAATTTTGAAAACCCCTCTTTGTTTAAGGGTATATCTAATGGATTGCAATGGAATAGTCCATTGCAATTCTCTGATAGGCATGAAAGAATCAGCAGCGCATTGGCGGCGAGGAACCTTTAGACATTCAATGGCTGACTACTTCGATCCTGA
>JALSQY010000351.1 GCA_026985035.1 Methylothermaceae bacterium | reverse complement strand
TGCAGAAAAAAACAATCCCCAAGGTTGATAAACCTGCCAAAAGATATTACAAGCCAAATTTTTCGATCTGCCTCATAATCCCCTTTTTATCCAGCCCACACAATTCAAGTAACTCCTCCCTTGTTCCTTGCTCAATAAACTGATCAGGCAAGCCTAAATTCAATACCGGCATAAGGATTTGCTGCTTCTGCAAAAAACTGTTGACCGCATCGCCAGCGCCGCCCGCCAGCACATTTTCCTCAATGGTAACAATGACATCGTGGGTTTTTGCCATGTCCATAATCAGTGCTTCATCCATGGGTTTGACAAAGCGCATGTTGACGACGGTGGCGCCCAGTTGTTTTCCCGCTTCCAGCGCAGGCGCTACCATGGTTCCCCAGGCCAGAATGGCAATACGGCTGCCCTGATGCTTGATTTCTGCTTTGCCGACCGGTAATGCTTGCATATTTTCATCGACTGGAACGCCCGGGCCTTTGCCGCGAGGGTAGCGGACCGAAGCTGGGCCATTATGCTGAAAACCGGTGTACAGCATTTGCCGGCATTCATTTTCATCCGCTGGCGCCATCACCAGCATGTTCGGCACACAGCGCAGATAACTGTAATCAAAGACACCAGCATGAGTCGGGCCATCAGGGCCAACCAGGCCAGCCCGATCAATGGCAAACAGAACCGGCAGATTTTGCAATGCCACATCGTGAATCAACTGATCATAGGCACGCTGTAAAAAGGTCGAATAAATCGCCACCACCGGCTTGATGCCTTCACAGGCCTGGCCGGCAGCCAGGGTGACGGCATGTTGCTCAGCAATCGCGACATCATAATAACGATCTGGAAATTGTTCGGAAAAAGCCACCAGCCCGGAACCTTCCCGCATTGCCGGCGTGATGCCGGTCAGCCGTTGATCCCATTTCGCCATATCACAGAGCCATTGTCCAAAAACCTGGGTGTAGGTGGGATGCGGCGAGGGTGCTGATTTTGGCAGGGAATCCTTGTTCGGATCAAAAGGACCAACGCCGTGATAGGCGAGGGGATCTTTCTCGGCCGGTGCATAGCCTTTGCCTTTTTTGGTGACAATATGCAAGAATCTCGGGCCAGAGATATGCTTCAGGTTTTCCAGTGTCGAAGTCAGCATGTCGATGTCATGACCATCAATCGGGCCGATATAATTAAAACCCAGTTCCTCAAACAAGGTGCCGGGTACCACCATGCCTTTGACATGCTCTTCGGTTTTCTTGGCCAGTTCCCAAACGCTGGGCATCTGGCTGAACACCTTTTTGCTTTCTTCACGAATCGAAGAATAAAATTGGCTGGACAGAATTTTGACCAGATAATTATTCAAGGCGCCAACATTGGGCGAAATAGACATATCATTATCGTTCAAAATCACCAGAAAATTAGCATCCAGAGCCCCGGCATGATTCAAGGCCTCAAATGCCATGCCACCGGTAATACCGCCATCACCGATAATAGCAATGCTATGACGATCCTCGCCTTTTAATTGGGAGGCCAGTGTCATCCCCAGCGCTGCGCTGATGGAAGTGCTGGAATGGCCCACGCCAAAGGCATCATATTCACTTTCATCACGGGTTGGAAAAGCCGAAACGCCATCCTTTTGGCGAATGGTGGTCATGCGATCCTTACGGCCGGTCAGGATTTTATGGGGATAAGCCTGATGGCCAACATCCCAGACCAATTTGTCGTAAGGGGTGTTATAGACATAGTGCAAGGCAATCGTTAGCTCCACAGTACCCAAGCCGGCAGAAAAATGGCCACCGGACTGGCTGACAGAATGAGTCAGGAAATC
>JALSQY010000350.1 GCA_026985035.1 Methylothermaceae bacterium | reverse complement strand
CTTTATCAAAGGGAGGCCAGGAGGGATTGGGTTTGGATTTGGCAATCCCCCTCGGTCCCCCTTTGGGAAAGGGGGAGGATGGGAGTAGTGGACCTTTGAGAAAGGGGGGAGATGGGAATGGTGGACCTTTGAGAAAGGGGGGAGGATAAGAGTAGTGACCCTGGGGAAAGAAGGAAGCTCTAGGTTGATGCATTGGTTGCAGATCAAACGCGATTTGAATTTGCCTCACTCGCCATGGCTGTATGCCCTCATTAACGTTCAGGTAAAGCAATGATTGTGCTAATCTTAGCCTCTCAAGCTGTTATCTGATTGAGGAGTCAAGGGAGGTTTGTCATGTTGAAGCGGCTTTATTTCTTCAAATGGAGCCTGTTGCTGGCGCTGATGTTGTCGATGGTGGTTTTGTTGGCCGGTTGTCCCAAGGCATTTCAAGGGAAGGAAGCCTCATTGCCGCCGGGGATTGCCGTTGGCGACACTTATTACACCCAATTTTCCTTGATGTTCGAAAAGAACCGTCACCGGACCACCAATTACCGGCGGGGTTTTTTATTGCCCATCAATACCAAGGTTCAGCTTGTCAGTTTTGGCCGCAAGGGGTTTGTCATCAAGGTGCTGCCGTCGGGGCCGGAAATCGAAATCGAGAATGTCCAAAAACATACCGGCGATACACCCGAACAGGCATTTCACAAAATCCTGGCCAAGACCCCGGTGAACATGAAGAAATTCACCCCCATGGAAAGAAAAAATATCCTGGCAGGGAAGGTTACCCGGGGAATGCGCAAGGAAGCGGTAATCGCGGCCATCGGTTATCCCCCGATCACGGGCACGCCCAGCTTGGATATGAATGAGTGGCGCTATTGGGCATCGCGCTTTGACACTTTCATCATCCGCTTTAAAAACGGCAAGGTTGCCGCTGTTATCAATTAATTGTCTGTGAGCCGGAAAATGACGGAAAGCAATGTCCATGCACTCATCGAAGAACTCAAAAAGCTTTTGATCGAAGGCTTGCATTTGGAAGATATTTCACCCGGGGACATCGATCCCGACGCACCTTTATTTGGAGAGGGACTGGGGCTCGATTCCATCGACGCCCTGGAAATCGGGGTCATGCTGGACCGCAATTACGGGATCAAGATCGTTTCCAACGATGAGCGCAATCCCCAGATTTTTGCCTCCCTCAAATCCCTGGCCGAGTTCGTCGCCAGCAACCGCAGCAAATAACCGTGCGCCAAGCCATTTTCGCCTCTATCGCGGTGGCTTTGCTGCTGGCCTACCCCTTTCTTTTTCAATCGCTGGCCGAACGCGGTTGGCACAGGTTTTTGCCCTGGCTGTTGGCGGGGATTTTAGGGTGGCGGGCTTTGCGCACCCAGACAATGGCGGAACGGCTGTTGTGGGGAGGATTGTCTCTGGCGTTGGTGATTGGGGTACTGTGGCTGGGGCCGGCCGTCACCAAAACCGTGCCCGGCGTTACCTTTTTATTGTTGGCCTGGGTATTCGGCAGGACTTTGCGCTCGCCGCCCCCGCTGATTGAACGGATGGTGCGCTTGCAATTCAAGGATATTCCCCTCCATCTTCTGGCCTATACCCGCCGCCTGACTCAAATCTGGACGGCTTTTTTCGTATTGCTGGCCATGATGTCTTTCGCCTTGACCTTTCTCGCATCCGGGCAAGTCTGGACCTGGTTTCACGGGATTGGCATTTATCTTTTGATTGGGCTGCTGATAACGGGGGAATACCTGTACCGTCGCTGGCGCTTCCCCGATCTGGACCGGGCGCCGCCGCCCCACGAAACCTTGCGGGAAGCTCTCAAACATGGGAAAAGTTTAT
>JALSQY010000349.1 GCA_026985035.1 Methylothermaceae bacterium | reverse complement strand
ATTACCTTTGTCTCTAGACAATTCACACAGAATAATCTAGCTTTATCCAGTTTCTGCAACATAGGTTGCCCCACACAGAGTATCCGGGGGATGCAAGCATGGGCCATATGAATCCACAAATCCACAAAAATAGTTTGAGCAAATTGTTACCTTGTCCATTGGCCAACATACCCTATTTTTTCGCGGTACTGCTGCTGGCTTCCCTGGGTCTTCCGCCAGCGTTGGCTGATAATGCCGTGCAACTGAAGGTTCTCGTTATTACTTCGGGACCGAATGATTTAGGATTAGACTACATCAAGCCAGTCCTGGATGAAATGGGAGTACCCTATGATACCTTGGATGCAAGCACCACCAATTTGACGTCACAGACTTTATCCCCCAATGGTTGCAGTGCTGCCACGGCTGGTTGTATCGGTAATTACAACGGTATTATTCTGACTTTGACCGATGCGGGATTGGAAATGACGCCGGCAGAGTGGGATATTCTCCATGCTTATGAGAAGGATTTTCAGGTTCGTGAATCGGTCATCAGCGGATTTCCCGGTACTTATTGGGATCCCAACCCGCCTTGGGGCGTTTATTTGGACTATGGCGTGAGTGTGACCGGCAGCGGCACCTATCCCAATAGCCAATGGTCAGGGACGGCTGCCAATGGAACGACGATTTATGAATACTTACAAACCAATAACCCATTGCCTGTAACCGATTTTGCCTTTGCCTCGGTTCCCCGAAACGACAATCTCATCTTGCGTGATGGCACGGTCGCCAAAGTTGAACCGTTGCTCACTACCGCCAGCGGCGAAACATTAATTGCCATCGTGCGTTATTTTGCCACCTCCGAACCTTCCGTTCCTGTCCGGGAAGTGCTGCTTTCAAGCATCACCAATGCCAGCTATCTCATCCATTCCCAGGCGTTGGGCTATGAGTTTGTGAATTTCGCCACACGAGGCGTGTTTGTGGGCGGCAGATACATTTACATGAATGCCCATTTGGATGATCTTTTCCTTTCCAACGATCAATGGGATCCGCTGACAAACACAACCGAGCCAGCGAATCAGGCCCGATTGAGCGACCACGATATCGCTAATGCCGTGGCTGCCCAAAATGCCTTCCGTAGCGCGTTCCCCACCATTCCCGCGCAATTTAAGATTGAATTCCCATTCAACGGGGCTGGCGCCGTGGTCGATCCAACCGCAAGCAAGAAAAACCTGGCCATCAACTATGCCGACGACCTGGTATCCGCCGTGCTGGCCAATAAAAACGCCTTTCGCTATATCAATCATACCTTCAGTCATGCGGATATGGATAATCCACCCGCTTCTCCCACTGATCCTTGTGATTATGAGACTCTGCCCACAGTGAAAGCTATCAAACAGCAAATCACCAAGAATCGCCGGGTGTGGAAATTGCTGGGCTTGCCTCAAAGAATCAACAACAAGCGGATACTCATCAGTGGTAACCACTCAGGGCTGAAGGATAGAAAGTGTACCGACATACCTGAATTGCACCCGGAAATGTTCAATGTGCAAGATGATGACGTACCCTTTCCCGACGGTGCCAACCCCATGTTTTTTAAGGCTATGGCCAGTGTGGGAGTGGATTACATCGCCTCTGACTCATCACAGGTCAACCAAAATGTAGAGCAATACATCAGCCAAGTGGACGATGGTAGCAACACGGACCGGATACTGCTTCCCCGCTATCCCACGAATATTTTCTACAACGTCACTGATCCCGTTCAGTTGACGGACGAATACAACTACATTTTCTATGAGCGTTTTGTAAATAATGGCCAGGATCCATGCACGATTGCGGGGGCGATATGCTCGCCCCGCAGCTATGAAGAAATTCTTGCCGCCGAAGCCGATACTGCCTTGCGCCATATGATGAGTTTCAAGAAATGGGCTCATTATTTCCACCAATCCAACGCGGTGGATTACGGCAATGGCAATACCTTGATTTTCGATTGGCTCAATGCTGTTTTTACAGAATATGAAAAATTATTTAAATTGCCGGTCAAAAACCTTCCATACTTTCGCCTCGGCGATATGACCCAGGAAAGATTGATTGCCAAATCAGCCGCTATCCAGGCGATCTGGGATAGAACCACCAATACAGTCACCATTTCCGCAGACCGTTTTGTGCCCAATTTGCTGGTGACTGGCATTGAAGATGGCGATCTTTATGGCGGGCAATATATTCGAGAATTGGATGTTACGACTACGCCTCAGTTAATTAATGTCAATCAAGCATTGAACCAGTAATTCAATTAATCTCTTCAGGAGGGGGAAATAATGGATAAATTTACTGCTTTCAAACCCGTTTCTGGGATGCTCGCCGTCGTCATGGGGGCTGTTTTCTCGTGCGGAATAATATTTTCTTCAACTACCCAGGCAGCCCCTGAAAAAAACCCGATGAAGCATCTGAAAAAAGAAAAGAAAATGGAAATCCGCAAGAGCGAAGAAGAGCGGATCGCGACGGAAGATTACGACAAATTCCGCCAGCAAAATCTCAGCCTTGCCAAATACTACAAAGCGATGGCAAAAAGAGTACAAAAAGAAGGAGGCGACCCCACACCGCTTCTGAAGGCGGCCGAACATTTTCTGGCCAAAAACAACAAGCTCAAAAAACCCGCGGCAAAACCATTCCACCCCGTCCCAAACAATCCGGGGCGGTAATCATTATCGATTCGGGTATGGCGCTTAGCTAAAAACAGAGATTGGCGCCATACCTCCTCCCCTGTGTTTAATAGACATCCCGCAAGTAGCGCTTCGCCGCAACCAAGCTGTCCACATATTCCTCCGCTTGTTCAGAGGATTTCCCCCCCTGTTCGGCAATAATTTCGATCAAGGCCTGGTGCACATCCTTGGCCATTCTTTCCGCATCGCCGCAGACATAAAAACAAGCGCCTTCTTCCAGCCAGCCATAGAGTTCCTTGGCGTTTTCCAGCATTCTGTTTTGGACGTAGACCTTACGCTCCTGATCGCGGGAGAAGGCCAGATCCAAGCGGGTCAAAAAGCCGTCCTCGTGCATTTTGTCCAACTCCTCCCCATACAGGTAATCGGTGGCACGGTGCTGGTCACCGAAAAATAGCCAGTTTTTGCCGCTGGCGCCAGTAGCGCGGCGCTCCTGCAAGAAAGCCCGGAACGGAGCCAGGCCGGTGCCCGGACCCACCATGATAATGGGCGCATCGCCGCTGTCCGGAAGCCGGAAATTTTTGTTGGGCTGGATATAGACGGGGAGTTTTTGGCCTACTTCCGCCCGGGCGAGAAAATTGGAGCACACCCCTTCCCGGTCACGGTCGAAACTATGGTAGCGGACCACGCCTACCAACAGATGCACTTGGTCTGGAAAGGCCTTGAGGCTGGAAGCGATGGAATAAAGCCGTGCCGGGATTTTGCGCAGCAGATTGGCAAAGTCCTGCGCGGATATATCTCCCGGAGGATATTCCATGACCATATCCAGAATGTGCCGGCCCCAGGTATAGTCACTGAAGGCTTGGGCATCGCAGGTTTCAAGAAAGGACTTCAACGCCTGACTCTCTACCAAATCAGCGTATTTTTCCATCACTGGCCGGCTCAGGGCGGTTACATCCAAGCGGTCTAACAAGGCGCGACGCAAAGGCAGGGTTTCCTTGCTTACGGTGACCTCCTCATCTCCTGTCATTCCCAATGCTTCAAGCAGGTCTGCCACATAGGCCGAGTTATTGGAAGGATACACCCCCAACGCATCGCCGGGTTCATAGGTGATGCCCGACTCCTTCAGATCTATCTCGATATGCCGGGTCTCCTTGGCCGAACCTTCGCCATTGAGATTGATGTTGACCATCACCGGCGCAGGATAGGGATTGGTCTTGCTGACTCCACTTTTCTTTTTGGTGGCCGGCGCCACCGCAGCCGAACCTGTCTTGCCAGCCAGGGATTGATATTGCGCCAACACTTGCTGCATCCATTCCTCAGCCGGTTCTTCAAAATCCACATCGGCGTCCACCCGCTCCAGAATTCTTTCCGCCCCGGCCTTCTCCAGGTATTCGTCGAAATCCTTGCCGGTTTTGCAGAAGAATTGATAACTGCTGTCACCCAGGGCAAATACCGCGTATTTCAACTTATCCAGAGGCGGGCCGGAATAATCTTTCAGATAGGCGTGGAGTTTTTCTGCGGCAATGGGTGGATCCCCTTCGCCATGGGTACTGACAATGACAAAAAGCAGTTGCTCTTTTTCCAGTTCTGCGGGATCAAAATCCTCCATGTCCAGCAAGCGGGCATTGAACCCCCGGGAGGAAGCCATTTCCATGAGGGTTTCTGCCAGCCCTTCCCCGTTACCGGTATGAGAACCGTAGAGAATAGTCATCAGCGGCAGTTCGGCGGGAGAAGGTCCCGCAGCCGCAGGTGCCCCCGCAGGCATACCGCTCAAAGCCGCAAAATAACCACTGAGCCAGGCAGCCTGAGTGGGCACCAAAGGTTCGCGAAGCAGCGCATTGAGCGATTCCACTTGTTGCGGCGTCAACGGCGCCGAGGGTTGACCGACCGGCATCTCGCCAGGCACCGTGGTGGCGGGCGCACGGGCAAGAATGGCTCCGTCCTCACCGATGGGCCCTTCGATTTCCACTTCCAGATGCTTGGACGAAGGCATGCCCGTGCCAGCGGTATCGCCATCCATGAACAGACTGGAGACCGGACCATAGGCCATGAAAGCCAATCCCGGGGTGGCATCGTCCCCTTTACGTTCCTTGCATGTGACTATCGCTTCGATGCCATTGCCGGATTTGAGGCGGATACGGTCCCCTTTTTTCAATCCCAACTTCGCCATGTCCTCACGGTGCAGTTCTACCGTGGAAGTCTCATTGACGTAATCCTTCTTCAATTTGCCGGCATTGAGGGAAGTGCCTTGCCGGCTGGTGCGGACTGGAACCAAGGTGATGCGTTCGGCCATACGTATTTCTCCAGGCGAAATTGAAATTTCAATCAAGCATAAAAAATATCCTCGCTGGGGACAAGCTTATTGTTACTTCTTGATAAACTAATTGTTGAAAAATAGCTTCACTTTGGTTACAAAGACAGTCAGAGAAATTAAGTTTCCGATTCCACATGCCCACTCCCAGGGGAGAAAACGATGAGCGAAGCAAAAACCATTGAAAATGCCGTATGTACCTTTTGCGGTTGTGTCTGTGACGATATCGAACTGGTGGTCGCCCCCGACGGCAAGAGTATCACCCGCGCAGGCAACGCCTGCGAACTGGGGCGGGCCTGGTTTCTGGAACACAAGATCGAGGATTATCCTGTAGCGCTGGTGGACGGCCAGGAAGTCCCGGTCGAGGACGCCATCGATGCTGCCGCCCGTATTCTGGTGAAGGCCAAATTTCCGGCCATTTACGGTCTGAGTGACACCACTTGCGAAGCACAGAAGGAAGCGGTCGCCATCGCCGATTACGTCAATGGTAATATCGACACCACTACCTCGGTCTGCCATGGCCCCAGCGGCATGGCCTTCCAGGGGACCGGCGAGAGTACCGCCAGCCTGGGGGAAATAAAAAACCGCGCCGATTTCATCATGTATTGGGGCGGCAACCCGGTGGAAGCCCATCCCCGCCATTTCGAACGTTATTCCGCCAAGGCCAAGGGAATTTATCTGCCCAATGGCCGCGCCGACCGCACCATTGTGATGGTGGATATCCGCAAAACCCGCAGCGCGTCGGAGGCCGATATTTTTCTTCAGGTCAGGCCGGGCACCGACTTTGAAGTGTTATGGGCATTACGGGCATTGGTGCGCGGCAAATATGTGGACGAAACCATCGAAGAACGTACCGGCGTCCCGCTGGAAACCTTGCAGGATCTGGTGGATCGGATGAAGAACTGCAACTTCGGCGTCATCTTCTTCGGCATGGGCCTGAGCATGACCCGGGGGCGCCACTTCAATGTCGCAGCGCTGCTGGCGTTGGCGACCGACTTGAACGCCCATACCCACTTCGTAGCCAACCCGGTGCGGGGGCACGGCAACGTGACTGGCGCCGATAATGTGGTTTCCTGGCAAACCGGCTATCCTTTCGGCGTCAATTTCAACCGCGGTTATCCACGCTTCAATCCCGGCGAGTTTACCACCGTGGACGTCCTGGCCCGGGGAGATGCCGACGCGTTGATGGTGATTGCCAGCGATCCGGCGGCCAACTTCCCCCGCAAGGCAATCGAGCATATCAAATCTATTCCGGTAATCACCCTCGATCCCAAACCCACCCGCACCAGCCAGGAAGCGAAAGTCGCCTTTACGGTAGCGACCTACGGCGTCAACGTGCCGGGAACCGTATATCGCATGGATAACGTTCCCCTTCCCCTGCGGCCCGCGTTCGAATCACCCTATCCGACCGACGAGGAAATCCTGCGGGGGATAAAAGAGAAGGTCTGCGAATTAAAAGGTATTCAGCGTAAAAACGTGGCTTGACTACAAAGCAAGGTAATCCATGGCATCCGAACTCAAAATCAAAAACGGCAAGGTTTACGACCCCATCAACGGCATCGACGGAGAAATCCGGGACATCTGCATCCGCGACGGCAAAATCGTCGATAAGGTGTCGGACGATGCAGCCGAACTGGACGCCAGCGGTATGGTCGTCATGCCTGGCGGCGTGGATATGCACTGCCATATTGCCGGCCATAAGGTCAATCTGGCCCGAAAATTCCAGCCCGAGGACCATCGCCACGATGTGCAACCGAGGGTCGGCGGACTGCGTTCCGGCTCCGGTGGCACGGTGCCTTCCACTTTCGCCACCGGTTACCGGTACGCGACCTTGGGCTACACCACCGCCATGGAAGCGGCAATCCCACCATTGGGCGCGCGCCATGCCCTGGAAGAATTGCACGACACCCCGGTGATCGACAAGGGATTTTATTTGCTTTTGGCCAATAACGTCTGTCTGAACCAGTTATTGGAACAAGGACGGATGGCGGAATTCCGTGATGCAGTGGCGTGGTGGTTGAACAATTCCAAGGCCTACGCCATCAAGCTGGTCAATCCAGGCGGCGACGAACCCTGGAAAGGACGCAAGAATTCCAACGTCCACGATCTCGACCAGCCCATCAGCGGCTTTGATTTGACGCCCCGCAAGATCATCAAGGCGTTGATCGATGTCAGCAATGATTTAGGGCTGCCCCACCCTGCTCATATCCACTGCAACAACCTGGGCCATAGCGGCAACTATGCCACCACTCTGGAAACCATGAAGACTGCCGACGGGCGCCGCGTCCACATCACCCACATCCAATTCCACAGTTACGGCGGCGAGTTGGGCAAGAATCCCACCTCCGCGGCGAGGGAAATCGTCGATTATATCAACGAGCATCCCAACGTCAGCGCCGACGTGGGCCAGGTGATGTTCGGCAAGGCCACCATCATGACCGCCGACGCCCCCTTGACCTGGCTGCTGCGTAACATGAAAAAAGACAAGTGGATCAACGCCGATACCGAATGCGAAAGCGGTTGCGGCATCATTCCTTTTTCCTACCAGGAACATATTTATACCCATGCCCTCCAATGGGCCATTGGTCTGGAACTCTTCCTGCTTGCCAAAGACCCGTGGCGCATGGTGCTGTCCACCGACCACCCCAATGGCGGCTCGTTCGAGAATTATCCCAAGCTTATCAAATTGTTGATGGACAAATCCTTCCGTGACGAGGAAGCCCGAAAGGCCAACCCCAAGGCGATTGCCAACACCAGCTTGCTCGATATCGACCGGGAATTCACCCTGCAAGAAATCGCCATCGTCACCCGCGCCGGTCCTGCCAAATTATTGGGTTTGAAGAACAAAGGGCACCTTGGCGTCGGGGCGGATGCCGACGTCACCATCTACGACGATATGGCAGACAAAGAGGCCATGTTCAATGCCGCCCGTTATGTGTTGAAGGGTGGCCAGTTTTTCATCAATAACCACGAATTCTGCTTCGATTATGAAGGCAGTATCTATCATGTGGCACCGGAATATAACCGGGAAATCGAAACCGTCCTCAAACCTTTCTTTGAGGACTATTATTCGGTGCAATTCGAAAACTATCCGGTGGATGACCGTTACATCGCCCATGGTGTCACCGTACCAGCCACTACATAACCCTCACGACATCACCCTATGTTTATCGAATCAACAGAAATCATAGATACCTTCGCCGAAGCCTTCGCCATGTGGGGTACCCGCGTTGTCATCACCGGGGAAACCGAGAAATGGGCCATGGCAGCGGCCCGCTCCATGACCGGTTTTGCCACCTCGGTCATCGGCTGTAAATGCGAGGCCGGCATCGAACGTAGGATCCCTGCGGAGGAAACCCCTGACGGCCGCCCCGGCGTCAGCGTGCTGCTCTTTGCCGGAAGCCCCAAGGGGGTTGGCAACCGCTTGGTGGAACGCATCGGCCAATGCGTGATGACCTGTCCCACCACGGCTTGTTACAACGGCCTGGAAACGGGAGAAACCGTCAACGTGGGAGGCAAGCTGCGTTACTTCGGCGATGGCTACCAGGCCAGCAAGGTGCTGGGCAACACCCGTCTGTGGCGCATTCCGGTGATGGAAGGCGAGTTTGTCATAGAAGAAT
>JALSQY010000348.1 GCA_026985035.1 Methylothermaceae bacterium | reverse complement strand
TACCCCGATCCGGTTCAAGCGAGTCGCAATCTCTGAATGATCGGCATAACGCTCAAACGGTTCGAAAGCCGTTTCTGAATGTACCGTCAAAATAGTCATAAATGTTTCACTCCGTAATATCTGGTTTCGCATTCGAACATGAATTCTAACGCTTCCACACTCTTCATTGCATCCGCCACGCTATGCCCCCACGTATAAAAACCGTGGCCGGCGATAATATACGCCAGAATAGCGCCATGTTGGTCGATGTAATGATTTACCTTGGTGGCCAGCCTGGGGATATCCTGATCATTGGCAAAGATGGGCACCACCAAGCGGTGTTCGTGAGTATCAATGCCCTCCAGGGCTTTCAACAATTCATGATCTTTTAAGATCACCTCGTTTTTGAAGAGGCGGGAAGCTAAAATCGCCGCTGGCGAATGGGGGTGAAGTACTGATTTTATCTTCGGGAAGCGCGCATAAAGCGCGAGATGCAATGCAGCTTCCGCCGAGGGCTTGCGCCCATCAAGTGATTGCCCCTGGGCGTTCACCCGCATCAGATCATCTATCGTCAAACGCCCCTTATGCCGCCCAGAAACAGTAATTACAACGCTGCCATCGGATAAGCGGGCGGAAAAATTGCCACTGGTGGCGGGCACCCATCCTTGACGGTATAAAATCCTGCCCACATCGATGAGCTCTGAGGCCCGCCGTTGGAATTCTGCTTCTATTGTCACGATAGAATCAAATTATCGATGAGGCGTGTCTGGCCCAATTTCGCCGCCGCCAGAATGACCAGGGGGCGTTCACCCGCCAGGGGCTTGGTTAAATCGTGGGCGCGCAAAATAGCGAAATAATCGGGATCAAAACCCAATTGACGCAATTTGGCTTTTTGCTGTCTGGCCAGGCGCGGATAATCCTGCTCACCCCTTTCGATGGCAGAACGTGTATCGCATAAGGATTGATACAAATGGGGTGCTATTTTTCTTTCCTGGGGGGAAAGGTATTGATTGCGCGAACTCAAGGCCAAACCATCGGTTTCGCGTATAATCGGAACGCCAATAATCTCCACCGGAAAATTCAGATCCATCACCATTTTCCGAATAACCAGCAATTGCTGATAGTCCTTTTCACCAAAAACGGCAAGATGGGGTTGCACCAGATTGAAAAGCTTGCCGACGACCGTGGCCACACCCTTGAAATGTCCCGGCCGTGATGCACCGCAAAGGATATCAGACAACCCTGGCACTTCAATATGGGTAGCCGCTTCTGTCCCCAAAGGATACATTGCTTCCACCGGCGGGGAGAACAGCATGTCCACGCCGCAATTGACCAGCTTTTCCCGGTCTGCTTGCAAAGTGCGGGGATAACGAGCGTAATCCTCACCGGGGCCGAATTGCAGCGGATTCACAAAAATGCTGACTACTATTCGGTCTGCCCTTGCTTTTGCCGCATCCACCAATGCCAGGTGACCGAAGTGCAGATTGCCCATGGTGGGCACCAGAGCGATGGTATTGCCCGCGGAGCGCCACTGGCCAAGGTGGTTGCGTAAATCGCTTTCGGTACAGACCCAGTGCATCGCGCTGTCAACTGCCTAATAACTATGTTGCCGGGAAGGAAATTGTCCAGACTTGACTTCAGCCACATACGCCGCCACGGCGCCGCCGATATCTTCGGTACCGGCAAGAAAATTCTTCACAAAACGGGGGTGCTTTCCAGCCGTCACCCCCAGCATATCGTAAAGAACCAACACCTGGCCATCACAATCGGGCCCGGCGCCAATGCCGATGGTAGGAATGGAGATTTCCATGGTAATCGCCCGGGCCAAAGTGGCGGGAATACATTCAAGCACCAGCAGATCCACGCCCGCCTCTTCCAGCAAGCAGGCTTCTTCCAACAGCCTCTCGGCATCATGAGGATCAGTACCCTGAACCTTATAGCCCCCCAGGCGGTGAATCGATTGCGGCAACAAGCCCAAGTGACCGCATACCGGAATCCCTTCCTGAACCAGCAATCGGACAGCTTCCAGCCGGTGGCGGCCGCCTTCGAGCTTGACCATCTCTGCGCCGCCTTGCTGGACCAGCCCGGCAGCACTTTGCAGCGCGGTTTCTGGGGACCAACAGGTCATAAAGGGCAAATCGGCAATCAGCAGGGCCCGCTTGCGCCCGCGATTCACACAAGCAGTGTGATAAACCATGTCCTCCAACGTTACGGGCAATGTCGTCGATTGGCCCTGCACGACCATGGCCAACGAATCACCCACCAATAAAACATCCACCCCGGCTGTATCCAAGGTACTGGCAAAGGTTGCATCGTAGGCGGTCAAACAGGCAATTTTCTCACCTTCCTGCTTAAATCGTTTAAGCTCTGTGACGGTCAAACCTTCAGACAACTTCATCTTCTCCGAGGCGGTGAACGCCTTTGGGTGGACAACGGCGCAACAAGTCCCGCAACACGCCTTTACCGGGAATCAGCAGATTTGGCGGAGCAACCTCCGCCAGGGGATAGAGTACAAAAGCCCGCTCGGCAATACCATAGTGGGGCACGGTAAGACGCTCGGTGCGGATACAGTAGCGACCAACCAATAGCACATCCAGATCCAGGGTTCTCGGCCCCCATCTATCCTCAGTGCGCACCCGCCCCTGTGCCTGCTCGATACTTTGCAAATGGGTCAACAATTCTTCAGGCAACAATTGAGTTTCTATTGCCATCACAGCGTTAATATAATCGGGCTGATCGGGACCCATAGGCTCTGTCCGGTATAAGCTGGAAAAGCGCTTTTCCTTGGTTTTCTCTAAGCCGGCGATGGCTGCCCGTGCCTGTTTGATTTGGGAGACAGGGTAATTGAGGTTACTTCCCAGACCAATATAGACAAGCGTGGTTTCCATTATTCTTGAGGAAAAGCTTGCTTGGCAGCGGCTTTACGCCGGGGGCGGCGCCTGCGGGTCTTGCGCCGCGGGCCTTCCAGCATTTTTTTGCGCTCGCTGTCCGGGGCACTTTGGAATCGAGTCCACCAATCCACCAGTTCAGATTCTGCCTCCCCTGATTGCCCTCTCAGGACGAGGAAATCGTATGCCGCGCGAAATCGTGGATGGGCCAGCAAGCGGTAGGGGCGGGCACCACGGCGTTGTTCAAAACGGGGCTGAAGGTTCCAAACTTCTCGCATGGGCAGACTGATACGGCGGGGAATGGCTACATGTTTCACCTGCTCCGAAAGCACTTCTCCCGCCGCTTCCTGCATGGCAACCACTGGCGGCGTTCCCTGAGCCTCCTTTTGCCTGGCAGCCAGACGGACCGGTTCCCAGAGTAAGGCGGCGTAAAGAAAATACGGGGTGACAATTTTACCTTCAGCCAACCGCTTGTCGGTGTTTTCCAGTGCATGGGCCAAGAAAACCAACGGAAAACCATGCTCCTCTTGGTCCAAGGCTTGTTCCGTCGCCGGAAACAGCGGCCCAAAAAGTTCATAATGCCGCAGCAGTTCAAAAGTTTGCACTGCATATCCACCCATGAACATTTTCAATACTTCATCATAAAGGCGGGCCGGGGGAATATCTTTCAGCAGTGGCGCAAACGGTTTGAGATGGACTTCAATGGAAGAATCCAGTTTAAAACCCAGTTTGATCATAAAGCGGATGGCCCGAAGCATCCGCACCGGGTCTTCGCGAAACCGTACTTTGGGGTCGCCAATCAAGCGAAGCACGCCATGGTTGAGGTCTTCCATCCCTCCCACATAATCGACCACGGAAAAGTCCTGGATATCGTAATACAAAGCGTTAACCGTAAAATCCCGCCGCCAGGCGTCTTCTTCTATGGTGCCGTACACATTGTCGCGCAACAGACGGCCGGTTTCCTCTTCCTGCGCCCAATCGTCCCCCTTGCCTCTGGGGAGTCCGGCACGGAATGTGGCTACTTCGATCACTTCCCGGCCAAAACGCACATGGGCCAAGCGAAAACGGCGCCCTATCAAACGGCAGTTACGAAACAGAGCCTTAACTTCGTCGGGACGGGCGTCCGTGGCCACATCAAAATCCTTCGGCTCCCTTCCAAGCAATAGATCCCTCACACAGCCTCCAACCAAGCAGGCTCTATACCCGCCTTTTTTTAAACGATACAGCACTTTCAGGGCATTGGGACTTATCTGAGCCCTGGAAATCGTGTGTTCGGGCCGCCCATAGATCCTCGGTTGGGCCGCGATTTTTTCCGATGTTTGGTCGCGCCCACCAGGCTTGAGGAGTTTTTTGACTAAATTCAGAATCGGCAAAGTTGATCGAGTAAATTTATAAGTTTGGATGATAACACGGGGTTTTCGTTCAAATACCCATATTGCTCAATGTTACCATGAGGTCATTGATAATGGCTGTGAGGCGGGGATGAGCCACTTCGAAGCGCATAATTTCTTCTTCGAGCTCCTTAATCAAATTCTGATGTTCATTTTTTTCACCGGTTTCCGCTAGTTGTTTTTCCACGCGTTCGGCCAACTCTTCCAGCCGTTGCTTGCCTGCATCGTCGGTCCCTTTCAGATTTTTAATCTCAGCCCTTAGTGCTTCCAGGCCCTCACGTAGTTTCTCGCGTTCGCTCATCACAGCGCTCCATCCAGTTGTTTTAGGCAAAATGCTAACATATTCCCAATAACCCCGAAAAATCACATGCAGCAGCGTATTTCCTCAACCGGACGCCAATCGATTGCATCCACGACGTTCGCGTCTTCTTTCCATGGATGATAAGGGGTTAAAAATTCCCAACGCGCATAACCCAAAACCTCTCTACCCAAAAACGTCTGTGATGCAATCTTAAACATCCCTTATAATTAAAACGTTTGTTGTTTTATTATTTATACTTTACAAAACCACATCAGAGAGGAGGTTTTATGTTTAAGATCAACTTTAAGCCTGAAGAGTTCCTGGCTCACCCGGCCATGACCGCCATTTTCGTTATCGATTTCTTTATCTTGGCCTTTGGCCGTCTTCCTGGTTTAGTCAACGTTATTTTGCTGGGGGTATTGGTTTATATTTCCATGTTTTTCGGTTCCCGCCTGGTTGTGCCTGAAGACAACCAACCCTCTTCCCCGGAAGAAACCGCCCAAGCCAAATAAGTCATCTATCTAAGAAAAGGCAGATATTTATGGATTTTACCGCCCATACTGGCGCCATCGAGAAAAAACGCATCTCTTGCTTGATTGCCGGTGTCTACGAGAAAAACAAATTGACGGAAAGCGCCGAACTTATCAACCATTTGAGCGAGGGCATGACCCTTAAAATTCTCAAGCAAGAGAATTTTAAGGGCCAACCGGGAGATCTTTTGTTACTGCACCAAGTACCCGGATGCAAAGCCGACCGCCTGCTACTGGTTGGTTTGGGAAAGAAAAAGGACGTTAATGCAAAAAAATACTGCAAAGCCCTCTCCGCGGCTGCCAAGAAAGTGGCAGAATCAGCGGTTAAACAAGTTTTATCCACACTGGTGGAAGTTCCGGTGGAAACCCATGGCACCCATTGGAAAGCACGCCAGACCGCCTTGCTGTTCCAAGATGCCTGTTATCGTTTTACCGAACTCAAATCCGAGCCTGGAGATCTGCCAAATTTAGACCAGGTTTTGGTGCACTGTAAAAGCCAGGAAGAGGCCAAATCAGCAGCCCGTGGCATGAAGGAAGGCAAAGCCATTGCCGAAGGGATGCGGTTATGCAAAGACCTGGCCAATCTTCCGGGCAATGTCTGCACACCGGGTTACTTGGCCGAAACGGCACTGAAACTGGCGGACGAATACAGCAAGCTCAAGGTCCAGATCCTGGAAGAAACGGACATGGAGAAGCTTGGGATGGGAGCTTTGCTTGCAGTTTCAAAAGGCAGCCGGCAACCGGCCAAGCTGATAGTTCTCGAATACAAAGGCGGCAAGGCGAAAGATCAACCGGTTGCTTTGGTAGGCAAGGGCTTGACATTCGATGCGGGCGGCATTTCTCTCAAACCCTCCCAAGCCATGGATGAAATGAAATACGACATGTGCGGCGGCGCAAGCGTGCTCGGCACCCTGAAAACCATTGCCCAATTGGATTTGCCGCTGAACGTGGTAGGGGTGGTCCCTTCCTCGGAAAATCTGCCCGACGGCGATGCCATCAAACCCGGGGATATCGTGAAAACCATGGCTGGCAAAACCGTGGAAATTCTCAACACCGATGCGGAAGGTCGGCTCATCCTCTGTGACGCATTGACCTACACCGAGCGCTTCAACCCGAAAACCGTGATTGATATTGCCACATTGACCGGCGCCTGCGTCGTTGCCTTGGGAAAACATGCCACAGGCCTGTTCGCCAATGATGATAGTTTGGCCCAAGCGCTTCTGGAGGCTGGTGAAGCCTCGTTGGACCGTGCCTGGCGTATGCCTTTGTGGGAAGAATATCAAGAACAGCTCAAATCCAACTTTGCCGACATGCCCAACATTGGGGACAGGAATGCGGGCGCCATCACCGCTGCTTGCTTTCTGGCCCGATTCACCGAAAATTTCCATTGGGCCCATTTGGATATTGCTGGAACCGCCTGGCATTCCGGTGCCAATAAGGGGGCAACCGGCCGTCCTGTGCCGTTATTGAGCGAGTATCTAATCTCTCAAGTTGAAACATGACCCGGGTAGATTTTTATCTCCTGCCCGGCCAAGATATTCAAACCCGGCGTGCCTACGCTTGCCGTATCACGGAAAAGGCTTACCGCACCGGCCACAAGATTGCCATCCTGGCCGCTGATGACACGGAAGCCAGTATTCTCGACGATTTGCTCTGGACATTCCGCCAGGGAAGCTTTATTCCCCATACATTAGCCGAGAATTATGCCAACGACCCATTGGCCCCGGTTGTTATCGGTACCGGCGAAGTGCCTGAGCCGTTTAAAGGGCTGCTAATCAATTTGAGCCCCGATCCTCCTGAAAACTGGCAACACTTCCAACGGATTGCCGAGATCATCAATGAAGACCCCGGGATACGCCAGGCCGGCCGAAAAAAATACCAGCTTTATCAAGAACACGGGGTGGAAATCCACACCCATAGGATCGAACCCTGACAGGCTGCCGGATTATGAGTACAATTTTCCTGCATCTCACTCACAGCCCAATTCTATCGGCGAATTAAGGATACTCCATGGCGCAACAACGATTGAATGTACAGGCACCAATTCATCCTCTCATTGCCAAACGCTGGAGCCCGAGAGCTTTTGACCCTGACCGGCCGGTATCCATCGAGCTTTTGACTTCGTGCCTGGAAGCGGCCCGCTGGTCCGCTTCCAGCTACAATGCCCAACCGTGGCGGTTTGTTGTGGCGGACCGATTTCATGATCCAAAATCCTGGCAGATTGTTTTTGACCATCTGGTACCTGTCAACCAACACTGGAACCGCCGCGTTCCGGTCTTTGTCGTAGCCACCACCTATCCTTTTCTCGAAGACGGGCGGCCCAATGGCCATGCCGAACACGACCTGGGCCAAGCCAATGCCAACTTTTGCCTGCAAGCAACGGCATTGGGCTTGGTGACCCACCAAATGGCAGGGTTTAAAAAGGATGAATTGCGCTTGGCTTTAGGCGTTCCTGAGGAATATACAGTAAAGACAGTGATTGCCCTGGGCTGGCCGGGCACGCTGGACCAACTTGACGAGGATCTCAAGAAGAGAGAATTACTCCCAAGAGAACGCAAACCTTTGGAAAATCTGATTCACATTGGAAGCTGGGGCCACCCTTTTCAACCCCCCAAATCCCTGGGATGGGAAGCCCGCTATCAAGAAACCAAGCACGAGTGCTTACCCTGGTTTTCTCCGCAACTGGATTCGGATTTTGCCGAGGCACTGGCTAGTTTGGGCTTGCACTCTGGCACGGCCTTGGATATTGGATGCGGTTCTGGAACCCAGGCCGTTGCTTTGGCTCGAAAAGGTTTTGACGTGACGGCAACCGAAGTTTCCCCAACTGCCCTCAAAGCTGCCAGGGAGCTGGCAGAGCAAAACAAGGTTTCTATTCGGTTTGTTGAAGACGACATATTAAATACCCGGCTTCAAGGACCCTATGATTTAATCATTGACCGGGGTATTCTTCACAATTTTCCCGAACCTGAAGATCGCACCACCTATCTAACCGCATTAAAAAAGCTTTCGAAGCCCGGTGGATATTTTTTCCTAAAATGCTTCAGCCACAAGGAAACCCGGCAAGAAGGCCCGCCCTGCCGGCTAACCCCTGAAGAATTAAAGTCCTTATTTCAACCGGACTTTGAGATCCTGGAAATCAAGGAAACCACTTTCCAAAGCCCCGTTCACGATCACCCACCCCAAGCTTTGCTATTGCTTGCAAAAAGGAAATAACCATGGGAAAACAAACCACCTCTATAGTGAAAACTTTCTTGATTCTTTGCCTATTTGTCCTAACTGCCTTTACCCAAGCCTGCGCAGATAAGACGAACACCTCCAAAGCGCCGGCTGTGACTTCCCAATCTAAAGGAGCTGTCATGAACCAACATCCCAAAGTGCTACTCGAAACCACCAAAGGTCGGATTGTAGTCGAACTTTATCCCGAAAAAGCCCCCAAAACCGTGGAAAATTTTTTAACCTATGTAAAAGAAGGTTTTTACGA
>JALSQY010000347.1 GCA_026985035.1 Methylothermaceae bacterium | reverse complement strand
CACTAAAACAACCCGCTGATTCTTCCCTTATCGTCAATATCAATGCGCTCCGCCGCCGGAATTCTGGGTAACCCTGGCATGGTCATGATATTGCCACAGATCACGACAGCAAATTCCGCCCCGTGCGCCGGGCGAACTTCTCGGATATTCAGGGTGTGGCCGGTGGGAGCCCCCAGCAAGTTGGGATCAGTGGAAAAGGAATACTGGGTTTTGGCAATACATACCGGGTAGTGGGGATAATCCTGACTGAGTGATTGAAGTTGTGCTTTCACCTTGGCATCGGCTTCTATGCCTGCCGCGCCATAGATTTTGGTGGCGATGGTTTCAATCTTGTCCCACAAGGGCAGGTCGTCTTCATACAAAAATCGGAAATCGCTTGGTTGCTCGACCATGGCCAACACTTCCCGCGCCAGATCCTCCGCACCAGCGCCCCCTTGCGCCCAGTGGTTACAAAGTACCGCTTTCGATCCCAGTGCTTGCACCTTTTGCTGAAGCAAAGCGATTTCCCCATCGCTATCGGAATCGAAATGATTGATAGCCACCACACAAGGCAGGCCAAAGTGCTGACGGATGTTGTGCAAATGCCTTTCCAGGTTGACAAAGCCCGCTTCCAAGGCCTGAAGGTTTTCTTGCTGGAGTTGGTCTTTGGGCACGCCACCATGCATCTTCAAGGCCCGGACTGTCGCCACCAACACCACACCATCGGGTTTCAATCCGGTCTTGCGGCATTTGATATCTATAAATTTCTCCGCCCCCAAATCGGCACCGAACCCCGCCTCGGTTACCACATAATCGGCCATTTTCAGGGCGGTTTTGGTGGCAATGGCGGAGTTACAGCCATGGGCGATATTGGCGAAAGGCCCTCCATGAATCAATACCAAGTTGTTTTCCAAAGTTTGCACCAGATTGGGACGGATCGCATCTTTCATGAGCGCCGCCATCGCCCCATGGGCCTTGAGATCCTTGGCAAACACCGGCCTGCCGCTACGGTTATAGCCCACCAATACATTGCCCAAGCTCTGTTTGAGCTCCCCCAAGGAATTCACCAAACACAACACCGCCATCACTTCAGAAGCAACGACGATATCGAAACCATCCTCCCGGGGTACACCATTGGCCTTGCCCCGCAACCCTTCCAGAATATAGCGAAGATTACGATCGTTCATATCCACCACCCGTTTCCAGGTGATTTGCCGCACATCCAAATCCAAGGTATTGCCATGGTGAATATGGTTATCGGCCATGGCCGAAAGCAAATTATTGGCAACCCCAATAGCGTGAAAATCCCCGGTGAAGTGGAGATTGATATCTTCCATCGGCACGACCTGTGCCCGGCCACCGCCCGCCGCTCCCCCCTTGATACCAAAGCAGGGGCCCAAAGAAGGTTCGCGCAAACAAATCAAGGCTTTCTTGTCCAGCCGGTTGAGAGCATCCCCCAGGCCAACCGTGGTTGTGGTCTTGCCCTCTCCGGCCGGCGTTGGACTGATGGCTGTCACCAGGATCAACTTGCCGTCGGGACGATCCTGCAGCCCTTGAATGTAATCGAAAGATAGCTTGGCCTTATAGTGGCCATAGGGATCGAGGAATTTATCGTCAATGCCATATTGCTCCTTCGCCAATTCTGTAATTGGACGCATTTTGGCTTGTTGCGCGATTTCGATGTCAGATAGCATGGTTCCTTGTCCTTTTAATCAGAGCCGGCCACTGCGTGCCTAGCGTTTTTTAATATTTGGCAGGACAACAGCTAGCCTTCTTTATGAATGGATAAATTGTAAAGATTAAAAGGAATATCGGCGTGGGGCAAATAAAAAGCCAGCCCACTATTTCTTAGGCGCCTCTGATTAAGTCAGAGGCGCCTGCAGCACATGAATGGACTGCCCACGTCAGTCACGACAAGTGATTGACTTTGTGAGAAAAACAAAAATCGCAATTTTTGTTTTTCGCTCTCTCAACAAGCCAAGGATGACTTGTTCAGATATTCCCTAATAGTCG
Organism: Methylothermaceae bacterium; assembly: GCA_026985035.1. Classification (GTDB taxonomy): domain Bacteria; phylum Pseudomonadota; class Gammaproteobacteria; order Methylococcales; family Methylothermaceae; genus Methylohalobius. The sequence goes on along the minus strand of JALSQY010000347.1, from coordinate 6,590 downwards.
GCTGGCTTTTTACTGGCGCCTTGGAAATCAAGCTTCCGGTGGCGGCAGTTTGAGCACTTCCTTAAATTTGGCGATATGACGAACCCCCTCAGAATCTATGATTTCTATACTGGACAATCCTTCCGCACTATCCTCTACAAGGACCTGAGCGGGATGGCGGACCAAGTGATCGACGCCCTCCAGGACAAACTCCACTAGATCGTCCTTGGGGTCATAACTGACACCGTAGAATGGAACCCATTCTGCTTCGATTTGATCCCCTAAATTCATACTCGCCACTTCTATCTCTGCCTGCACAGCTTTGAGATGGGCGGCAACCCGATCAAAATAGGCTTCCCATTGAGATTTGGGCAATTCACGAGTGGCCATAACTATCCTCCTTTCAATAATCGATGGTATCCAAAGCTTCATTAGGTAAATGGGGGCAATGATCCAAATTCACAAGACCTTGTTATTAATCCGGCAATCAAACAGGTCGTCCTGACCTGTTAATTGCGCGCCCTTGTCCATCGGCGATATTGCGCGGAATCTCTTGACGGACAAGGACTTACATCGGCTATCGCCGATGGCGGCGCATACTTGCGCCACGATTAACCCGGCAATGAAGATTGCCGGGTTAATCAATACAATGAGGAGGCTTGGGCAAGCCGGCCAATTTGCAAGCGTATTTTAAAGGCCCCTTGGGAAACAGGCGGTGCAAATAGCGGCTGTTTCCCTTTTCTTCCCCCAGGGCTTGCCGAACGGCTTTGACAAACATCCGCATGTTGGGGAAATGTTCATAGGTCAAATAATAGTTCCGCATGAAATAGATCACTTCCCAATGAGCTTCGGTCAGGGAAATTTCATTGCTTTCTGCGAGGGCCTCCGCCACTCCCTCATCCCAGTCCCGCAAATCTTCCAGAAAGCCTTCCTCATTGACGGACACGGCTTGACCGTTTGCTTTGAGCATCACCATGACAAAATGCGGGAATAAGTTACTGTTAAGGCCACGAATTCATCAAAGGTAATCAACGCCGCACCCCCCACCACTTCATCAGCGGAAATGCCACGCGCCACCAGATCTTCCTTCAAAACATAAATTTTTGCCGGACATGTATCGAGAACTTGAGCGGCTGTCCCGGTTTGTTTTGCCCCTACCACCGCCCCCGCTATCAGCAATACGGCGTCTTCTTCCCCGGCCCGCTCAAGACATTGATGAAAATCATCCGTTTGTGCGGGCGATTGAAAAACCAAGTGCAGTATCCCCACCCCATCACCCTGGCAACAAGTGCTCGTGTTTTGCCATCAGCCTTGGAACATGGCTGCGCTCAATTGTTTTCACTGGCACAATCAAATCTTCTTCAGTCAATCCACGCTCAAGGAGCGACTCTTTCTCTACCCACAAGGGGCCGATATCGTATATATCCAAAGACTGAACCAATCCATGAAGGTTCTTGTATCCCAATGGCCGGGGCTGCTGGCCCTGTTTCAATACCCAAACGCCATCCTCCAAAAATAATACCGAGGCAGCCTGTTCAAACGCCGCCAGCGTCAGTAATTGCTCTATTGCTTCCTGCACCTGCAGGCCATCAAAAGGCATGGAACGCAAGACTAGTAAATAACGGCAAGCGGTCATTTGAATATCAAAACCCGGTCCGCTTCTATCATTGCTTCAGCCAAAAGGGCCAATCCCGCCACTCTGAAGCCTGCAGCCAACGGGGTTGCTTGATTTTTCCATACCCCACGGCGCATCGCCGCGGCAGAACAGGCAACCAAATCGATGCCATGAAGGCGGGCGAGTTCGGACCAGCGCTGAATTTTGTTTGGCTCATCGCCTGGCGGCGCCGCTTGATCAAGGGCATGGTAAACCCCATCTTGATAGAAAAAAACCCGGAGTATGCGATGCCCCTTGGCCAACGCCGCCGCCACGAAAAAATAGGCGGTATCCGCCGCTTCGCCGTGATAGGGACTACTATTGATTTGGACCAAATATTTCACGAACCAAACCCTTGATTATATGGTCATTGAAGAATACCCGGTTATACTGCCTTTATGATGCGCATTTTCCTTTTATCGGCACTCATTATTTTTTCCCCGCTGGCCACCCCTATCGAGGAGCTGCCGGAAATGGGCGCGCCCTCGGACAGCGTGTTGACGCCTATTGAAGAAAAACGCCTGGGCGATGCCTTTTTCCGAAATCTTCATCGCCATATCGATATCAATCAAGATCTGGAGATAGAAGATTATATCGCTTCTCTGGGCAACAGTCTGGCCAGTCATAGTGATGCTCCGGCCCACTCTTTTCATTTTTTTGTCGTACTGTCGCCGGAAATCAATGCATTTGCCGGCCCTGCCGGTTATATCGGCGTCAACGCTGGCCTGATATTGAATACCCGTACGGAAAGCGAGCTGGCTTCGGTCATCTCTCACGAAATTGCCCATGTCACCCAAAATCACCTGCACCGTGCCTTTGCCGCTGCCAAACGCATGACTTTGCCAATGGCGGCGGCCACTTTGGCAGCCATCCTCATTGGCACTCAGGTGCCGGAATTGGGGCAAGCCGCCTTGATCGCCCTGCAAGCCGGCGGAGTGCAGTACCAAATCAACTTTACCCGGGACAATGAAAAAGAGGCTGACCGCATCGGCCTGCAAATCCTGGCAAAGAGTAATTTTAACCCCAGAAGCATGCCAGCTTTCTTCGAGCGGCTCCAGCAATCGACACAATTTTTAGGTAGAGATCTGCCGGAATTTCTGCGCACTCACCCGGTGACCAGTTCGCGGATTGCCGATACCCGCGCCCGGGCGGACAAATTTCCTTACCGTCAGTACCCCGACTCATTGCACTACCTGTTAACCAAGGCAAAGCTGCGCGTGATGACGGCGCGGAATTTGGAAAACACCGTTGTCTATTTCCGCAGCCGCTTAAATCGGGGGACCCCCAAACAGCAAGCCGCCGTCAAATATGGCCTGGCTTTAGCGTTACTGGAACAACATCAGCTCAAAGAAAGCCACAGACTGCTTTCACAATTACTAACGGCCTTTCCCGATCAGCCCCAATTCATCAACGCCATCGCCCAGGCTGAAATCGAACTCGGCCAAATAGCCGCAGGGCTCAAGCGCTATCAAACCGCCTTGCGCCGCTTCCCTGCCTCCCGGATTTTGCGGCTTGAATACGCCCAAGCCCTGTTGGAGGCCCGCCACTTCGAATCCGCCCGCAGACTGTTGACGCCTTACGCGAATAATCCCCGCTTTCCACTGTTGTATAAATTATTATCCCGCGCCTACGCCGGGCTTGGCCAGCATGGCGAGGCTCATCGTTACATGGCGGAGTATTATTACGCCACCGGCAATCTCGAAAACGCTATTCAACAAGCAAAATTGGCCACTAAAACCGCCGCTGGCGATCGTATCGTCGCCGCCATTGCCGAAGAACGTTTGCGCTACTTCAAGGCGGAAAAAAAAGCGCGCAAAAAGTAAGCTGAATCCATCTTGCCAGGGCAAGAAAGCGTGGTGATGCGAGGCTTTTGAGACAAGCTCTTGCTCAGACCAATAACGACTCGCCCCTCGCCAGCCGAGGCAAATTCCCTTGCAGCCCCATGGCGTAGCGCATCACGGCCAGGCGCGCGGGGTACAGCCGTTGTGCCAGACTCAAGCCCAAATTACGCACCAGCTTCAAAGGAACAGAAGCATTACTGAAAACCCGGTAGAACATATCCATCGTCGTCATCATGGTGAGATTGTCGCGCCGGCGCATTGCTTCATATTCTTTGAGCACCTTGAGCCCGCCAATATCTTTTTGCTTTGCGTGGGCGTCCACTACTACTTGAGCCAGGGCCGCCGCGTCCAGCAAGCCGATATTCACTCCTTGACCCGCCAATGGATGAATCATATGCGCCGCATCTCCAATGAGGGCAACCCCTTCCTTGACATAATGTTGAGCGTGTTGGCGCTTGAGCGGGAAACTGCCTCGGCTTTCAATCCGGACGACATCCCCCAACTCACGGGGAAAGGCCTCATACAGGGCATTCAACAGTGCCCCATTGCTCAGAGATTGCAACTCCCGGACTTTCCCTGGATTCTGATACCACACTAGCGAAGCATGCTGGCCGGGCAGAGGCAAGAAAGCCTGTGGTCCCTCTGGCGTGAAACGTTGCCAAGTAATGTCTTGTTGACCATAAGCGGTTTCCACCGTTAAAACCAAGGCGGATTGCTCGTAGTCCCAGGCAGTGACGCCAATAGCCGCTGCGTGACGCACTTGAGAACGCCCACCATCGGCGCCTACCAATAGACGGCCACTCAAAATACGGCCATCTTCCAATTCGAGCTCTGATCCTTTGTCCTGATAGTGAATCTGTTTTGGTCTGGCTGGACAAATAAAATCGATGTTGTCAAACGCTTGCAGAGACTCCAATAATCCTAATTGGATCAAGCGGTTTTCAATAATATAACCGAGTTCCGGATATTTCAGATCACGGCTTCGGAATTCCGTGCCATCGGTCATCTCCCAGACTTTCATCCGGCGAAACGGGCACAAACGCATTCCCGCGATATTGTTCCATGCACCTACGCTTTCCAGAATTCGCCGGGATGCAATACTAATTGCCGATACTCTCAGATCCATGGGCTGATCCGGTTCAAAAGGCTGAGGGGGATTGCCTTCGACAACTGCCACTTTGAGGGGCAAATTACCCAGGGAACATGCCAAGGTCGCCCCAACCATCCCGCCACCGACGATAATTACATCGTAGTGTTGTGTCATAATATCGACCCTCTCAATCGAATGGATATATTTAGACTTGATTTGATCATACTCGAAATCAAACAAAGACGGAATGAATCAATTGACAAAAAAAGCCGGGGCAGAAGACTCTCTGCAACCGGCTTAAGCGAAAAAAAATGGCCCGCCTGTTCCAGGGGCGGGCCATTTTTAATTAAGCGAACTGCCTGCGAGGACGGAAATCATCCCGGGGACGCGCTTCGTTGACTTTCAGCGCGCGACCTTTAAGATCTTGGCCATCCAAGCTTTGAATGGCAGATTCCGCTTCCGAATCCACCGGCATTTCCACAAAGCCGAAGCCCTTGGAACGGTCGGTGTAACGGTCCTTGATGATCCGTACCGAAGACACTTCACCAAACTCGGAGAAAGTATTGCGCAGTTCGTCTTCAGTGAGTTGATATGACAAATTACCTACATAAATATTCTTCATTGCTTTAACCCTATCGGAAAAAATACGCCATTTTCATCAATCATCGAACAGCCAGCCAATGGCGCGGGAACTGACTCTTCGAGTATCGGGCAAGAGCCCGAATTCGCTGGCTTTAGGTCATAATCATTCACTTTCCAAAGCCAATTGCTGTACTTTTTTTTCCAGCGCCTTGAGCCTGATCCAGACCTCATGCAAGCGCTGGAAGACAGCGATATTCTTTAAATACTGCCTAAAAGGCTGGGTAGGTGTCGCCGCATACATACCCGGTTGTTTGATACTGTTGATGACCCCGGCGCGGTGCACCAATACCGTATCGTCAGGTACCGTCACATGATCGAGCACCCCGGTTTGCCCCGAGGCAACCACCCGTTTGCCGAAGCGTGACGATCCGGCAATGCCTGTTTGCGCGACCAGAATACAGTCCTCATCCAGCTCCACGTTATGGCCCAAATGGCACAAAGCATCGATGACACAACCCCGCCGAATCCGGGTTTCGTTGAAGGTGCCGCGGTCGATGGTGCAGTTGGCGCCGATGACCACCCGGTCCTCGATAACCACCTTGCCAGTATGGGGGATGCGGTAATTTCTCCGGGAATCATCCTGGGCAAAGCCGAATCCTTCCGATCCGATCACTGTCCCGGATTTAATAATCACATCAGCACCGATTTCACACTCATAACCGATGACACAATGAGGGTAAATAACGGTCCTGGGACCAATATTGGCCCCTTGTTCAATTACACTGCCAGCCATGATGACATTCTGGCCCGCCAACTCAACCCCCGCCCCTATCACGGCCAAAGGTCCGATGACTACTTCACTACCGATCTCGGCGGTCGGATGAATCACAGCGGAAGGATGAATTTGAGGCCACTCGGTATGAAACAGATCCCGATCGCCGTAACGTTGACGAATCAGCGCCTGCGCCAAACGAGGGTTGGGGGCCACCAATACCGCGAAATCTTCTCCCCGCAGCTCTTCGGCAAGAGCAGGATCAGTCACCACGGCGGCCGGCTTGGCTTGCCGCAAAACGGCAAGGTAACTGGGCTTTTCGATGAAAATCAGCGAGTGTTTTTTTATCTGCTCAAGAGGAGCTATACCCTGGATAAGGGTATCAGGGCCCTGGTGGGCAATGAGAACTCCAGATTCTTTAAATTGATCCAGGAGTTCGGAAGCAAGGAGGTACATAAACTATCAGGTCGGTCAGATAGACAAAGCCTATTGGAGAAACCCGACAAATGCAAGGATTATTTGAAAAAATCCAATAAATTTTCTTCGCCGCGATAGATTCCAGCCACTAGATAAGCGTTAATGCTTGCCCAAAGAAGCTTTTCGCTCTAGCCCGGATCGGCCACCAAGCCCTCAGAGAGACGTTTACGGGGTTTCAGCTACTCTTCGACCCTA
>JALSQY010000346.1 GCA_026985035.1 Methylothermaceae bacterium | reverse complement strand
GGTGGTAATCATAAAAAATGAAAAAATTTTTTTAATATTTTGTTTGCAGGAAAGCGTTTTGTAACATGAGATTTCCCTCCCTCTGTTAAGTATCTAACCAGAAAACAGAGTGTACAGTCCGTAAAATTTTGAACCACACTCAAGTTGCATATTAACCAATACTTTTGTTTAGTCAAGCAGAATTTCCCTGGATAAACTTAATATTACTCCCTTCTAATCCTTATTAATATATTCGTTCGGTGGTCTACTTAAATGGTAATTACTCTATACCTTTGGGTTGAGGGGCAGGCAATACAAAGCATTTGGCATGATACGAAGGTTATTGGTATGCTGAAAAAACCAATAAATGACTGGAAAGGAAAAAAGAGGATGAAGACTTTTCTTCTGACAGTGGCAATGACAACGGGATTGACAGGAGCCGGTTTTGCGGCCGCCGGGGAAGACAAGGCCAAGATGCCGGAAAGGGAAATTCTGATGGCAAAACCGGTGACGTTGCCCGGCAATCGGGTGGTGGCGAAAGTGATACGGGTGCATTTTCCGGTGGGATTCAAAACCCCTGAACACATTCACAAAGGGCCGGGACCGCGCTATGTGCTCCAAGGAAAGATGAAGATTGTCGATAAGAATTCGACGGAAGTTTACGGCCCTGGGGAAGTGTTTTGGGAAACGGGAGAACCCATGGTGGCGGAAAATGCAGGCGAAGGGGAGGCGGTTTTGTTGATTTTTGAAATGGCCCCGCCAACCAAGAAGACAAAGCCTAAGAAAATCGTTATCAAGCCACGGTGAGTTGTTGGCCAACGAAGAGAAAAATGAGGTCAATCCCAAGGATTGATCAAAGTCAAGTCGTCAATTCCTTCGAAATCCTTGGTGTTTCGTGTTGCCAGCAGCAGGCGGCAGGATTTGGCGACGGCGGCAATTTGGGCATCTTCCACGGTGACAGGTCGTCCCGATTCCTTTCTTGCAGTGACGATATCCGCATAGTGTCTGGCTGCAAGCGCATCAAAGGGAAGACATCGGTCAGCGAAATCTTCGTGAAATATGGTTTCGGCCGTCTGCAGTAAATTTGATTTGCGCCTGCCGTCGGCCATCAGTTGAATCCCCAGAAATATTTCCGCCACCGTGATAGACGAGATCCAGATTTCTGCCGCCGGCCAACCATCCAGCCACTGGACAACATTGGGGTTGGGTGCCGGACGCATCAGCTCGGATAACACATTGGTATCGAGCAGTACCATCGCTTAATTTTCCTCCGGGAAACAAGGCGGATTGCGCGGCCTGGATCGTTCTGGCAATGGCAAGTCCACCCCGCCCCCAGATCGGAGGCGCTGCACGATGCGGCTGGCAAGACCATAAGCCGCTTTCTCTTTCAAGGCCGCATGCCTGAGAATCTGCCGTGCTTCCTCTTCCAGGGAGTGTCCGCGGCGGGCTGCCATCATTTTTAAACGGTGTTTGATGTTTTCGTCGAGATTCCGGATAGTCAAACTAGCCATAGACACACCTGCTATTAATGATTTCATTGATTGCATTGTAGGCAAATATTCGCCTGCAATGCAATCGTTATATCTCGATTTTAAGTTTCAGTAATGAAATACGCTTCGCTTTGGCCTGGCAATTTCATTAGCCGGAATCTTTTGGGGGATTCGCTGATGGATAGGTAGCAGGGTAATCGCATGACCGCCGTTTCCCCCGTTCATGGTTGATGTTGCGCGGCATTGAAGCCCCTTGTATATTTTCGTATTGTAAGATGAATCATTTTGGTTTAGTCCGGTGCGATAGCTCGATGCCCCTTTGGGAAGACAAGCCCGTGGGAGAGCGAGGAGCATCGCAGCGGTTTTCA
>JALSQY010000345.1 GCA_026985035.1 Methylothermaceae bacterium | reverse complement strand
AGCCTTTGGAGAGTTGGCAGCATGTATTAAAAAAGGCGGCGCCGGAGTGGCGCCGCCCAATGGAGGCCCTAGGGCAAAAAGCCTGGTTAGTCGTCGAAGCTTTTCTTCAGACTATGACAGAGATCGCAGGAAACAATATCGCCTGCCTTCAAAGTGGCTTTGACTCTGCCCTTACGGTCTTTCAAGACACGGTCCACTGGCGTTTTCGCCAACCGGGTGCCCCGGTGATCAGCGCCGTGACAGGCCGCACAACGATCACCGTTTTTGCGGTTCTCGGCAAAATCGTCGTGTTTCCTGATCCAATCAGGATCGTTGACCGGGTGCATGCCGTGGGGACCATCCAGGGTTCCCTTGGGGAAACTGCCCGGTTCGTGGCAGGTAGTGCACTCGGTAATGGTGCCCCGGTGGCCCTGCAATTGCATTGCCGTCACATTGTCGTTGGCGTCGGGATTGCGGTTGGGCCAGATGGCGTGGGGACTGCCGTGGCAGCTTTCGCAGCCAAGTCCGGCATGACCGTCGTGACTTTCCCGGTACAAGGTGCCGGGGTTTTCCGCAAACCGCAGGGTCTTCGGTGTCAACGGCATGGCTGCCGGGTCATTGGGATCATAGGCAATGGTTCCTACCGGATCGCTGCCCACACCAGTGTGGCAAGCGCCGCATTTGGGTTCATCTAACCAAGGTTCGCGGGGCTGACCGTTTTTCAGAGGGTATTCACCACCCACTGCCAAAAGATCACCATGGCAGTCGTCACATTTGCGTCCAGCGGTGAACATCGCGCCACGGAAGCATTGGGTGATCTTGCCCGGATGGCACAAGAAGCAATTTTGTTCCATGCCCACCTTGGGGCCAAAGGGAATCAACGGCTTCGTGTCTGCCCGGTTCCGGGGATCGATCAGTATTGGATCGCCACTGGCATCGCGCTTCAGCTTGCCGTTACCATCGATCTGCAAGCGGCCATGAAAGCCGTGCATCACCCGGGACATGTTGTCCAGGCCATCCACGCCTTGCGGCCCGCCCACGGTAGCCAAGGCATTGGAGCGGTGACAGCTGGCGCACAAAACTGGCCTGTCATCGGCCAAAAAGTTAGTACCGTGCTTGAAGTCATGCAGCGCCAGGATGTTTTTCTTGGCTGCCAATTCCACGTCCACCCGGTCACTGCTGGCCGGAGCCACGAAATTGGGCGCATTTGGGATTCCCTGACGGGCGGCTGAATCGGCACCCACCTGTCCACGGGTATGGCAGTCGCGGCAGTCCACTTCAGTGGAAACCGGCACCACCACGTCCGTGGTCGCCAGGATATTTTCAGATCCTTTTTCCACCATTTGCACACGCATCAGCGGATAGGAATTGAAGCGGCCTTTATCATCCACCGGAGTCATGGGAATCCCCTGGGCGGTAAACCAGCCTTTGTCAGTCAGATACAGGCCAAACAGTTGGGGATCGTTGGCCATGTAGGGGTCAGCCAGACCAGGCATATAGCGCCCGTGATCGGGATTGTCCAAGGTTTGCAACCCTTCATCCGGCACTGGGTTGAGCCCCGGAAACAATTGAGATACCACAGATCCCTTGCCATTCAAATCGTCCCAGAAATCAGTCTTGCTGATTTGTGCCTGGTCTGCGGACGTTCCCACCGGGAAATTCTGGCTGGTGGAATTGATGGAATCGGGGCCGACCGGATCGTTGGGATTGGAAGCCGCCGAATAACGCAGTTCCACGCTGTTGTCATCAAGAATCTTCGGCCGGTTGGCACCCGTGGTGCCTTTCCGGATAGCGTGAGCGTTGACCGTGTTGAATAGCGGTAAAATACTAAAGGGATAGGAACGCAAGTCCCCGCAATGCATCCCCAAATCGTTGAAAGGCAATACCGTATGCTTGCCGTCTCCGGCAACCGGATCGCCAGGCGCGGGTTGTTGAGGCACCATGGCAGTGTTGCCGCCACCGCCGCTGCCACCACTGCCGCCGTCGCCGACAATTACCGTCACCGTGCTGTCACAGCGGGCGCCTTTGTCATCGGTGACATAGAAATGCACTAGAAAAGTGCCGGCCTTGACATCGAAAACCTGTGGACCAGGATCGGCCACCATCGGCCGGCTATCGGTACCGCCGTTGGTTTCCCATTCGTAGGTCAAAGCCCCTCCTTCCGGGTCACTGGCGGTGCCTTTGAAATCAATGGCATCCCCCAATTCAATGGATACTGAATTGGCAGCCGGGGAAACAATCGAACAAACCGGCGGTTGATTGGAGCCGGGTGGCGGTTTGATGCCACTGCAATCACCCGGCGCATTCCTTACATCTTCCACTTGGCTATAGTTATCGGCCACCACCCGGACACGGCACGGGATCGGGTTTGGATGGGCAACCAAAAACTTGAAAAATCCCTTCTTTTTGCGCACGTTGGTATCGGAAAGCAGCTGGTTGGTGAGATCGTCATAGAGTTCGAATTTTTCCGGCCGATCCCCTTGATAAGTTCCCTTGACAAACAAGCGGTTCTTACTTTTTTGAAATTCGGCCTCTTCAATACTCAGCTGCAGCGGTACCGGAGGAGGAGGCGGTGCCTGCTTGCCGCCGCAATCAGACGGCGCATGTTTCACGCCTTGCTTGGCCTTGAGCTTGCCTACTTTCACTTCCACTTCACAGGGAACGTGGCTGCCTTGCAGTCCGCCAACAGTCAGCCGGAGAGAATCGTCATCGCTGATGCGGCGCTTGAGCAACCGGTGACTCTCAGCGTCATAAAGGCGGGCCTGGTAGCGGTCTAACCCTTTTACTTTGATCTTGACTTCCAGGCGGTGTTTATCCCGTTTGTATTTGGCTTCTTTAATTCTAAGCGATGCGTCGTGTTTGCTTTTATCCTCATCTTCGTCTTCTTCATCGGCCCATGCCGGTATTGCCAGCAGGGCTGCCAACACAAGAATCGTCAGAAGGTTATGCCATAGCTTCCATGGCTTGGGGTGGGGTAAATCCAGTGTAACGGTGCTCATTTCCTCTTCCTCTTGTTGTCTTTGTTGCCTTCCCTTGGCAGGGACTGCCATTGTGTTGTAAAGCAAGATGCATTCCACTCTTTAAATATCAATTACTTACATTTAAAACTGGGATAATCAAGCTTATTTTGTTGCCTTCAGGCGACGGGGATTCTTGGCGAACGCCTGAACGGCCTTGATTTGCTTACGAACCTTAATGTCGCCTTAAGGCGACTCGAAGTGATTGTTTTTCGGCCAAAAAATGCAATGACCGCCGTTAATGATGCTATTTTCAGCCGTTTTCGACCGAAACCGACACAGGGGAAATTATCAAGAGAAACCGGCCAATCCACTCTGGCTTTATGTTAGTAACATATTGGGCCTGAAAGACAGATATTTCAGGGATTTATATAAAAAACTTAGGCGAGTAATTCAAAACAAACGGTCGCAAACTGCTATGGCATGGTAAATATTTAAGAACAGAAAGGGGGAAACCCACCCCAACCCATAAAAACGTGACCGGCTTCTCAAAATTCAAAATAAATTCACTTTCCGATCACAAGGCAAAAACAAAAAATCACCGCTTTTAAGCAGTGCGTTTATCGACCTTTCAGCAAAATCCGTTGCGTCATCGCCATTTACAACACACCCTAACAAGCAAGTCTTAATCCAAAATTTCAGCTTTTCAGCCGGACAATATTGGCTTCAATACAACAATTATTCAAGGAGTTGAGAGGACGGTTTCCCGGCAATCAAGTAGCTTGAATTCCTTCTGTTTCATCCTATGCTCAATCCATGGAACCCCGGTGATATCCGGTGTTCCAGACAGTCCAAACCCAGAACTTGTGATGGTTTTCAGGTTCAAATATTAAAAAAGTGTCCATCAATTGGGACGCAGGTGGTTGGCCATGAGCGCGTTACTCGCTCTGATATTATTGTTTTGCTTGCCCAGTTCGGTTTTAGCAGAAGCACGTCTTCAAGATACACAGTGCCGGTATTGTTTAACATCGAAATCAAGCCGGTATGCCGGTTTGGGCAAATTCGACTCCTACTTAAAGCGTCAGGAAAACGCGCAGCAAACCCGGAAAAAAAACTTGAATCTTCTGGGCCGGATCCTCGGGACAGGTAATTTTCTGGAAAACAAGCAGTGGATATTGTCTTACGACTTCAACAAAAAATTGAAGCTGCGGGATAATAAATTGTTGTTTCGTTTTTTCGATAAAAAGGTAAACGGCGCTCTCAAACTTACTCCATCCAAAATACAGCTCAAATTGCAAGCCAAAGAAAATCAAGCCATCAAGCTGGACGCGAAGCGGCGTAAAATTTTCATTCGCTTTCAGATCGATTTTTGATTTTTCCTGACGAAAAACCTGCCTTCCCAGTCTGACAATTCAGCTCCAATCTACCTTATTGACGGTAAAATAGGCTTTTGCCATAGCCTATTGAAATGCAAAATCAAGACGACATTACCTCTTTATTATTCGCCAACGTCGGAGCTCCGTTCATTATCGGGCTGGCGGTGGGTTATTTCGCCAAAAAAACCATCAAGATGGCGCTGTTTTTCGGTGGACTAGGTATAGTGCTGCTGTTTGTCAGCGAGTATTACGGCTTTGCCGAAGTCAGCGATGCCGGGCTCAAGACGATCACTCATGCCATTACCGAACATGCCAGTGAATTCGGCGGTTTCTTGGTGGACCGGCTGTCGCAAATCACTGGCAAGGGCCTCAGCGCGGTGGCGGGGTTTTATGCGGGCTTCAAGCTGGGTTGAGTACAGGGAAGAGCCGTAGCAGTTTGGACATCCTATTTGAAGATATCGGCGGGGGTCGCTGCATCATGCCTCCCGGAGCAGGGCTCACGGCCTCCTGAAAATAAAACGTCTAGCCCGCGGGAGCACCCAAAGTCTGTTCCCGTACAAATGCCCGCAGTTGTTCAATCTCGCCGGCAGCCAATTCATAAACCCGCCCCTTCCGCAGCCCATCCGGCAGGGCCACCGGCCCATACCGGACGCGAATCAACCGGCTCACGGTCACGCCTTGGGATTCCCACAACCGCCGCACGATCCTATTGCGGCCTTCTTTCAGCACCACTTTATACCAGCGGTTGGCGCCCTCACCGCCGGCGGATTCGATGGCTTCGAAACGGGCCATGCCATCTTCCAGCATGACCCCTTGTCGTAATTTCTTCAGCATATCATCGGTGACGGCGCCAAAAATTCGTACCGCGTACTCCCGCTCCAGCTCGCTGGAAGGATGCATCAGCTGGTTGGCCAATTCACCGTGATTGGTGAGGAGTAGCAATCCTTCGGTATTGATATCCAGACGCCCCACCGCAATCCAGCGCCCTTTTTCCAATTTCGGCAAATGTTTGAAAATTGTGGGCCGTCCCTCGGGATCACGGCGGCTTACTACCTCGCCAACAGGCTTGTGATAAGCCAGCACCCGGATGGCAGCGCCCAGGCGCTTGTTCAAACGCACTATCCGGCCATGGATTTTGACCACATCTTCACTGCGCCAGCGATCACCCAATTGGGCCTGGCGGCCGTTGACCTGGATTTTTCCGTCCCGAATCCAACCTTCGATTTGCCGGCGCGACCCCAAGCCGGCATGGGCCAGCACTTTTTGCAAGCGCTCGCCTTCCGGCAGGGGTACAGCAGGATTAGGCTCAGTGGGTGGTTTGGGACGGCGGCGCGAATTCCGGATCGGCTTGTTCATCTTGTTCCAGTTGAATGGGAGGCAGTTGTTCCAGGGTTTGCAGGTTGAAATCGTCCAAAAAGCGTTTGGTGGTGGCGTACAAGGCAGGACGGCCCGGGACTTCTTTATGTCCCACCACCCGTATCCACTCACGCTCCTGAAGGGTACGGATGATATTACTGCTGACTACCACTCCCCTGATTGCCTCGATATCTCCCCTGGTCACGGGTTGACGGTAGGCGATGATGGCAATGGTTTCAAGCAGGGCCCGGGAATAGCGCCCCACCTTTTCCGGAAACAACCGGCTGACCCAGGGCGCCAGATGCTTGCGCACTTGAAAGCGGTAACCGCTGGCCACCCGCGCCAGTTCCAATGGCCGGGTCTGATAGTCTTCCGCCAATTCTTCCAGTACCTTTTCCAGGGTTGGGCGGTCGACGCCTTCGTCTTCCACCAAGGATAATAATTGCGGCAGGGTCAAAGGCTCGGGAGAAGCGAACAGCAGCGCTTCAACAATGTCTTTGAGATTCATTTAATACATTCCCTTAACCCAGATATTTCATCAGTATCCCGGATGATGGTGCAGGATCCGTGACTGCCATCCATTCCCCAGGAAAAGACGCACGGCATCTTGCGGATGGCAGACAAGACTCTCCCGGCTGCAATCTTTAACCCGCGGGAAGTTGGATTTGCAGGGGCGACAAAGGTTCCGTTTGCAGCACTTCCACCAATCCCTCCTTACACAATTCCAACAGCGCAAGAAAGGTAACCACCGCGCCGGCCCGCCCTTCGGTCTGGCTAAACAAAGACTCGAAAGCTACTGTCCCGTTTTCCTGCAAACCAGCCAAGATCCGGCTCATGCGCTCGCGCACCGATAACCGTTCCCGTGCCACGGTATGGTGTTGTAATTGACTGGCCCGCTGGAGCACCTGACGAAAAGCCTCGGCCAACGCCTCCACCGTCACTTGGGGCAGCTTGGGCGGGCGGCGGGGAAGATCTGGGTCCACATAAACCGGAAACTGGTCCCGGAGCATCCGGGGCAACTCGTCCATTTCCGCCGCCGCCTGTTTGAACTTCTCGTATTCCTTGAGCCGGCGAACCAATTCCGCCCGCGGGTCTTCCTCCTCACCTTCGCTTTCCTTGGGTTTTGGCAGCAACAACCGGGATTTGATTTCCGCCAGTAATGCCGCCATCAATAAATATTCCGCCGCCAGCTCGATCTTGAGATTTTCCATCAGGGCAATATATTCGAGATATTGCTCAGTCACCTCGGCAATGGACACCAACATGATGTCGAGATTGCGCTTGCGGATCAAGTACAGCAGCAAATCCAAAGGCCCTTCGAAGGTTTCTTCCAGGATGACCTGCAAGGCATCGGGGGGAATATAAAGATTGTCTGGAAGTTCCGTGAAAGGGCTGCCGTGGAGGCGCGCCACAGGCGCCGACTGGTTTTCGGTTTGCGGCGTCACTGGCGGTATTTTGATTTCCGCGATGGAAGGGTGACTCACGACAACCCCGCCAAACTGAAAAAGAAACCTTGCAAGGCCAGTATCGCCGGCCCCAATATCCTTCCCGGCATGCCCGTGATCAAGAGAAGCAACAAAATCGGCATGCCGTAGGGCTCCAGCATGGCAACCTTGGCCGCCCAGCGATTCGGTAAAACGCCCACCAACACCCGGCCGCCATCCAAGGGGGGAATAGGCAACAGATTCAGGACCATCAGTACCAGATTAAAGAAGATTCCAGCCGCCGCCATATAAATCAAGGGAACACTGACATAAGGCATGGCCAACCAGGCACCCAGCTTGGCCAGCAACGCCCATCCCAGCGCCATGAGCAAATTGGCGCCGGGCCCCGCCAAGGCGACAATCGCCATGTCCCGCTTGGGATTTCTGAGCTTGCCGAAGTCCACCGGCGCCGGTTTGGCCCAGCCGAAAATGAATCCCCCCATCAGCATCATCACCATCGGCACCACGATGGTGCCGATGGGATCAATATGCTTGATAGGGTTGATGGAAAGCCGGCCCAGCCTTTTGGCGGTGCTGTCTCCCAAACGCCAGGCCACCCAGCCGTGGGCCACTTCGTGCAAAGTAATGGCAAACAATATCGGTAACACAAAGACCGAAATTTTTTGCGCCAGAGTCAATTCATCCATTCAATGTTCCTATGCCAACAGGGTTTCCAGTTTTTCACGCCCTTTTCCCCAACGGACCACCTCCGGAATTTCCTCGGTCAGCAGAATAACGGTGGTGGGTTGATAGGGAATAGGACCACTGTCAATCACGAGATCGACAACTTTCTCCAATCTGTCGCGGATTTCTTCCGCCTCTTCCAGGGCCCGTTCCTGTCCGGGAAGAATCAACGTGGTGCTGAACAACGGCGCGCCCAGTTCCGCCAGCAACGCCTGGCAAACGGTGTTGTCTGGCACGCGAATTCCCACCGTCTTGCGGCTGGGGTGTTGCAATCTTCTCGGTACCTCCTTGGTAGCCCTGAGCACAAACGTGTATGGACCGGGTGTCAGCGCTTTGATGAGGCGGTGGGCCTCGTTGGTCAAACGGACAAACTGGGACACTTGAGACAAATCGCTGCACAGCAACGTAAAGTTGTGTTTGTCCCCCAGCCGGCGGATCTGGCGGATCCGTTCCAAGGCACGCTTGTCGTCAATCCGGCACGCCAAAGCATAGGAAGAATCTGTGGGCAATACGATGACGCCCCCTCTTTCCAGGATTTCCACAGCTCTTTTGATCAAGCGGGGTTGGGGATTATCCGGGTGGATTTGAAAATATTGGGCCATGAATTCCGTCATTGATACACATAGTCCGGCGCCTTGTTTCTGCTTTTTTCCAGGGACAACAGATTAGCGCTCTTCTATTAACCCGGCAATCAAGCAGGTCGTCCTGACCTGTTGATTGCGCGCCCTTGTCCATCGCCGATATTGCGCGGAATCTCTTGACGGACAAGGGCTGACATCGGCTATCGCCAATAGCGGCGCATCCT
>JALSQY010000344.1 GCA_026985035.1 Methylothermaceae bacterium | reverse complement strand
GGTTGCACCATGATCATAAGAATCAAAACAATCTCTAACTTCAAAGAGGAAAAGGAGGCTACCATGAAGAAATTGCAAACCTTTGTTTCCATCCTGGCACTCGCCAGCGCAGCGTCCATTGCCCAAAGCGCTGAATGGAAACCTCTGCCTGGCAAGGCCCCAGAGCCTGCGGACAACCCAACCACGCCAGCCAAAGTCAAATTAGGTAAAATCTTATTTTTGGATCCAAGGCTGTCTTCCACTGGGACGGTTTCTTGTAACTCCTGCCACAATGTCATGGCCGGCGGCGAAGATAACCGCCCGGTTGCTGCTGGTGTGCACGGAAAAACCGGTGGCCGCAGCGCGCCCACAGTCTGGAATTCTGCTTTCAACTCGGTACAATTTTGGGATGGTCGCGCCAAAAGCTTGGAAGATCAAGCCCGGGGACCTGTAACCAATCCCATTGAAATGGGCATGAAAAGCTGGGATGACGTAGTCGCCAGATTAAAGCAAATCCCCGAATACCCGCAATTATTCAAAGCTGCTTTCGGTAATGACGCAGAAATCACCGAAGACAATGCCGTCAAAGCCATTGCCGCTTATGAACGCACCTTGATCACTCCCAATAGCCCTTATGACAAATATGTCAAAGGCAACAAAACCGCTTTAAACGACCAACAAGTCAAGGGCATGCAAACCTTTGCCGAAGTAGGTTGCATTAACTGCCACTCGGGCCCGGCTTTCAATGGTCCGGAATTACCCGAAGGCCAGGGATTCTTTATGAAGTTTCCCACTTTTGACAACCCCTACTTTGAAGGCAAATATAAGTTCAAGGATGATATGGGCCGTTACGAAGTCACCAAAAAAGAGGAAGACAAACATATGTTCAAAGTACCCACTTTGCGTAATGTGGCTTTGACTGCGCCTTACTTCCATAACGGTGCCGTAAAGACCCTGGATGAAGCGGTCAAAGTCATGGCCAAATTGCAGCTCAACAAGGATTTGTCCAAGCAACAAATCGACGACATCGTGGCTTTTCTCAATGCCTTGAGCGGCCCTTTCCCCAAACAGGAAATGCCCCGCTTGCCGGCCACCCCTGGAAAAACCTTCAATTACGTCAAATAGGCTCTTTAATGTTTGAGCGGACGCATGCCGCGTCCGCCCTTTTATTTTAAAACACCATGAACCGCCACATGGCGGTCACTGACAATCTCTACTGTCAATCCATCCAATCCAGCCTGTTCCAATTGCTGCTTGATTTCCTGGGGGGAATAAGCCGCGCACAGGGAATTCAGAAAATCCCTCTGAAGCACTGCGGGCGCATCGGCAGCATATTGCTCTACGAGCGTCTTTGCCGTTTGGTGGTTATCAGGGCGGAACAAATCCATCACCAACACCGCCGCTCCGGATCGGCCATATTCAAGAATCGCTTGCCATAATACTGAAGGATTGTCCAAGTGATGGAGCAGACTATTGCTAATCAGGCCATCAAAATCCCCGCCGCCAATATCGGCAGGAATCCGTGCCTGCAACCAACAAACTCGCCTGCCGAGGTTAGGATCATTTCTGGTTTTCTGGCGGGCAAATTCGAGCATTGCCTCTGCTCCATCCACACCCCAGATTCTGGAACCGGGAAAACACTTGGCAAACGCCACCGTGATATCTCCCGGGCCACAGCCTAAATCCAATATCTTGAGGGGTTGAATGCCTGGGAAATATTGTTGAAACAGTCGTAGAAACAATATATTGGCTTCGCTAAAGTCCGCTTCGGCATAGGCTTTTGCCTGGCCGGGATCGTTCATTAATTCTGGCTCGGGAATTCTTTGCATTTTTCACCGTCAGGAATGAAAATGGTCCCCACTGCATATTGCTGTTTGCATGACGAGATAGCACAGTTTCCAGCAATTATTGCAGTTTGGATGTCTTGCTTGCAGAACGCCGTCAACCCGCCCTTGGGGCTTGATGACAACCGCCCGCTGCCAACACCTGCGAAGGGGGCATCAACAGTGCTCATGTTACAAGAAGTTCAGAGACATATTTTGCTATAATCTATCTCCCTTTTATGCCCAGTAACACCTTGATGAGCCAAAAACTCTATATCCAAACTTTCGGTTGCCAAATGAACGAGTATGATTCCGACAAAATGCGGGATGTGCTCCACCATTCTCATGGCCTGGAACTGACCGACAATCCGGAAGAAGCCGACGTCTTGCTGCTTAACACCTGCTCCATCCGGGAAAAGGCGCAGGATAAAGTGTTCTCCCAACTGGGCCGCTGGC
>JALSQY010000343.1 GCA_026985035.1 Methylothermaceae bacterium | reverse complement strand
GCACCCTGAACGGTGCCGTGCCCTTACTCTTCAACTGAGTATGGTGAGTTTTCATTCCCGCCGCCACAAAGTGCCCTGGGGCGTATCTTCCAGGATGATCCCCTGTTCCTTGAGCTGATTGCGGATTTCATCGGCCCGGGCCCAGTCCTTGTTTTTTCTGGCCTGGTTGCGTTGCGCAATTAATTTTTCAATGGCTTCGCTTCCCAAGACAGCCGGATTGGTTGCCTCCTCCGTGCTTTGGCCCAGATGTTTGAAATAGCTTTCAGGATCTTCCTGTAAAATGCCCAGGACCGCGCCCAGGGTTCTAAGTACCGCTCCCAGCCTGGCGGCTTTGTCAGGATCCTGGTCTTTGAGGCGATTGATGTCCTTGGCCAGATCAAACAATACCGCCAGGGCTGCGGGCGTGTTGAAATCATCGTCCATTGCTTCGCGGAAGCGCTGCCGATAGACTTCCCCTGCCTGATCTTCTTCCACCACCGGGAGGCCACGCAGGGCGGTGTAAAGGCGGGTGAGGCCGGCGCGGGCTTTTTCCAGGGAGTCGTCCGAATAATCCAGCGGGCTGCGGTAATGGCTGGACAAAATGAAAAAGCGGATGACTTCGCCGGGGTACTGTTTGAGCACTTCGCGGATGGTGAAAAAATTGCCCAGGGATTTGGACATCTTTTCCTGATTGACCCGCACGAAGCCCGCGTGCAGCCAGTAATTGACAAAGGGTTCGCCGGTGGCTCCCTCCGATTGGGCGATTTCGTTTTCGTGATGGGGGAATTGCAGATCGGCGCCGCCGCCGTGGATATCGAAATGGGCGCCGAGGCAAGTGGTTGACATGGCCGAGCATTCGATATGCCAGCCCGGACGGCCCTTGCCCCATGGGGAATCCCAGGCGGGTTCGCCGGGTTTGGCCCGTTTCCAGAGGACGAAATCGAGAGGGTCCTGTTTTGCTTCGTTGACTTCCACCCGGCTGCCGGCCCGCAGTTCTTCGGGATTTTTCCCGGAAAGTTTGCCGTAGCCTTCAAATTGGGAGACCGAATAGTAAACGTCGCCATTTTCCCCAATGTAGGCATAGCCTTTGTCGATGAGCCGTTGAATCATCTGGATGATGGCGCCGATGGATTGGGTGGCGCGGGGTTCCTGGTCCGGTGGCAGGACATTCAGGGCCCTTTCGTCTTCGTGCATGGCCTGGATGAACGTTTCCGTAAGCTTTTGAAAGGGAATGCCCGATTCATTGGCGCGCTGGAGGATTTTGTCGTCGATATCGGTGATATTACGCACGTAGGTCACTTGATAGCCGCGCCAGCGCAGATAGCGGGCAATCACGTCGAATACCACCATTACCCGGGCGTGGCCCAGATGGCAGTAGTCATAGACAGTCATGCCGCAAACATACATCCGGACCTTGCCGGGTTCGATGGGTTTGAAGATTTCTTTGCGCCGGGTCAGTGTGTTATAGAGTTTCAGCATGGCGTTCCCGTCCAGCGGGCGAGGCGGTGTTCGATTTGTTCCGATGTCAGGATAGTGTAGATTGTGCTCAATTCAGGGCCGTCCAGGCGCCCGGTCAAGGCTGCCCGAAGCGGTTGAAACAACTGTTTGCCTTTGGTCTTGCTCCTGTCCTTCAATGCCTTTAGAAAGGCCTGGTAATTATCGGGGAATTCGTGGGCGGCAAGCACCGCGGCCCTGAAAAATTCTGGATTGGCTTGGGACAGAACCTCCTGGGCCTGATCGGTGACAGGAACCAATGTTTCAAACAAGATTCTGGCCCAGTCCAAAGCTTCGTTGGGAAAGACGCAATTGCTGCGCACCAGTTCCAGAAAAGCATCTTTTTGATGCTCTGGCACCAGATGGTGGGCCGAATCCGGCAGCCATTGCCATAACGTGTCATCATCGGCGGCATGGACTGCTTGTTGCTGCCAGTAAATCAATTGCTGCGGGTCAAAGCGGGCGGGGGAGCGGCTTAGGTTGGCCAGCCTGAATTCCTTGGCGAGTTGTTCCAAGGTCATCAGGTTGTCATTGCGGTAACGGTGTCCGAGACGGGCAAGTAAGTTTACGATGGCGATGGGTAAATATCCTTGTTCCCGTAATTCGTGGATACTCTGGCTGCCGTTACGCTTGGACAAGGGCGCGCCGTCTTCCCCCAGTATCAGGGAAATGTGGCCGTAATGGGGTGCTGGCAGGCCAAGGGCTTCCAAAATCAGTAATTGACGGGGCGTATTGGTGAGGTGATCCTCACCCCGCAGCACGTGGGTGACTTCCATGAGGGCGTCATCCACCGCGTTGCAAAAGAAAAACGCGGGTGTTCCGTCGGCGCGGCGGATAATGAAGTCCCCGATGGTGCCGGTTTCAAAGGCCTGGGGTCCTTTGACCAGGTCGTCGAATTCAATGGTTCGTCCGGGCGGCACCCGGAACCGCAGGGTGGGTTTGAGCCCCTGGGCAATCTTGCTTTGGATCTCCTGGGGGTTGAGTTGGGCACACTTGCCGGAATAACGGGGCGGTAAGCCCTGGGCCCGTTGAACTTTCCTGGACATGGCCAGTTCTTCTGGCGAACAAAAACAGGGGTAAGCAAGATGCTTTTGTTCCAGTTCCCGGTAGTAACGATCGTAAATCGGCTGGCGTTGAGACTGGAAATATGGATTGGGAAACGGGCTGTGCGGGCCTTCTTCCCAATGCAATTGCAGCCAGCTCAAATCTTCCAGCAGTGCCGCGACAAATTCATGACGGCTTCTTTCCTGGTCGGTATCTTCTACCCGGAGTAAGAAAACCTGCCCGAACAGGCGGTTGAACAGCGCCGTCCGGGCATTGCCGAGATGGATATAGCCGGTGGGGCTGGGAGCAAAGCGGGTTTTACGGTTTTCCATAATCCTTTAATTGTGCTGAGGCAAACCGTTATTCTAGTGAATTTACCAACGAAATGACAAAAACCTGAAGTGGTTAAATCTTTGTAAGCATTCTTGACAGTAAGTGGGATATTCGTAGAATGGGAGTGCCAGCATTTCATATATCAGAAATGCGTTTTATAAATTAACCAGAGTAATAAGGTAGGTTTAGAATGGGAGCTATATTAGATTTAGTAGAAAAAATGCGTTCACCCGCAGGGATTGTTGTCACATTGGTTGTTATCGCTGCAGCATATTTTTTCTATAAGTGGGTGATTGCAGAGCCTGAAGACGAAAAGAAAGACGGCGAATAAAATTCTGTCTTATCGGCATGTGCGGGGGGCGTTTCCACGCCATCCGCGCATGTGGATATTATCCTCTTATCTGCTTTTCATTCTCTCTGTCTGAGCATCGGCGCTAAAAGTTGACTATTGCATCAATTCCAAATTGGACTTGTCTGCCTGACAGCTCAGTGTCAAATACACCATTCGTTTCAGTCCATTGGTAACGAACCTCCGGCTGTAATTTCAGCCATTGCGCGGGTTTCAGGTTTATGCCCAGCGCGGTTTCGTATCGGTTGACTGCTTTTAGCGCGGGTCTTCCCAAGGTGTTCAGCTCCACTGCTTTCATGCTGGTCTGTAAATCCAATCCTTTGTTTATGCCGTAGTTGAGTTCGAATTCTGGCGTGTTTGCATCATTTTTAGTGGCCGCGTGAACCGTTACCGCTTGACTGCATGCCCCCAAAACAAGGAAAAGCGCGTAATTTTTGATGTAATATCGTCGGAGATTTTTCATGGTGCCCTCAAAAAATGTGGTATCTATGTAACAAAATGTAGTTAAGATTCCATCAAGTACAAGAAAATGTGATGAACTTCCCAAAAAATTTTTTTCATGAGGGAATGCGACAAGTTCTGAAGAATGAAAAAAACGCTTTTCCATGACGGCGGCGCTATAATGGCGGGAACTTTTGATCTATTGCAGGAGGCTCTGTGATGGGCGTCTCATTGTTTTTTTTGCTGTTGATTTGGATGACCCCGCTAATGGCTGCGAAGGATAGTCCGCCCCAGCTCGAACCATTACCGGAACCGGAAGTTGAAGAAGGGGAATTGCAGCCGGAAGTGACTATCCGTAAAAAAGGCAAAAGCGTGATCGAAGAGTATCGTATTGATGGCAGGCTTTATATGATAAAAATCATACCTGCCATAGGGCCACCTTATTATCTGATTGATACCGATGGGGACGGCAATATGGATGTGCGCCGCAGTGACTTGGAGGAAGGCATCCGGGTACACCAATGGAAAATTTTAGAGTGGTAGAAGCTGATTACTTGAAGTCTTCTAAGGAATCTCTGAACAAGTCATCCCTGGCTTGTTCAGAGAGCGAAAAACAAAAATCGCGATTTTTGTTTTTCTCACAAAGTCAATCACTGACAGTGACTGACTTTGGCGGCACCTCCCTATGCCGCAGTAGCCTCTGACTTACTTAATCAGAGGCTCCCTAAAACATGATCCTCGATAGCGTCCACGTCTTTTTCAAATACCGCGTAACTCCTGATTGATACACCGGCCTCATGGATTTGATCGGCGTTTTGGCAAACCAGCGGATGCCAGCCCGGGAGGGGCTTGCCTTCAGCAATCAGGCGGTAAGCGCAGGTGGACGGCAACCAGTTCAGAGGGGGAAAGTTTTCCTTCAAATCCATGCAATCCGGGACCAATTGCCGTCTTAGACGATATCGTGTGCAACCCCCATTGGCCAGATCAAAAAGATTGCAAACCACATTGGTAAAGAAAACTTCGTTTGTGTCCTCATCTTCGATTTTGTGGAGACAACATTTGCCACAGCGATCACACAGGCTTTCCCACTCTTCCAGCGACATTTCGGCCAGGGATTTTGTTTCCCAGAAAGGTTGAGTCATTTTCTTACCAGCGGTGTTTGGCTTGACGCCTTGGCGTTTGGGAGAGGTGTTCCGCTAAATAATCGGGCCGGTGCATGAGTCCCGCCAGATAGATGCCCGCGAGAAACCCCCCGGTGTGCGCCCAGAATGCGACGCCCCCAGCGCTGGTGTCGGTGAGAATGCCAGAGAGAATTTGAATAAGGAACCAGTAACCCAGCATTAAATAAGCGGGCAGTGCGACAGTGGTAATGTAATAACCCAGAAACACGATGTTTTCCACCCGGGCATTGGGATATAGGCGGGCATAAGCCCCCATGACCCCACCGATGGCGCCGGAGGCGCCCACCATGGGGACGGTGCTGGAGGGATCGCCGAGGATCTGAGCCGCCGCTGCCGCCAACCCGCACAGCAGATAGAAGACGAGGAACCGTTCTGATCCCATGGCGTCTTCCACATTGTCGCCAAAGATCCACAGAAACCACATATTGGTAATTAAGTGGAACCAGCTGCCGTGCATGAACATGGAAGTGAAGATAGTCAGCCACGGGCTGCGGTTTTCCAAAACGCATTCCACGTTGGGACCCAAAGGTATCGCCTCGCCTTCTGGGATTTTTCCAAAAAGTTCCCCAGGGATTAAGGCCCAATCACAAAGAGATTGCAGCAATGCCATAGGCTCTCCAAACCCTTGCATCCCTGCCCAAACCAGCACATTCAGCACGATGATGGCTATCGTGACAATCGGGGTGCGAAGTACCGGGTTTTCATCGCGAATTGGAAACATGCCTTCTCCTCCATAAGGGAAATTTGTGTAAGAAAACTACCATATTTGCTTCAGCCCCTCAATAAAGGGGATTGTTCGTGGCGCAGATCGGGTTCTCCCAGCTTCTGGAGCATCGCTTGACGCGCCAAGTGGCTTAATTTCACCGCCACGGACCAAGCGGACGGCGATTCCAGTTGCTGTCGAATTTGATTGGGGTTCAATGGTGGACTGATAACGATTTGAATGGCGCCGCGGCGCGGAAACCAAGACTCCGCTCTTAATATGGAGCGAGTGCCGCGGATAGAAACCGGCACCACCGGCAAGCCGGTTTCGGCGGCGGTCAAAAAGGCGCCTAAATGGAAGGGTAACAAGCCAGGCTGACGGGTGAAGGTGCCTTCGGGAAAAAACCATAGTGAACGGCCATTAAGCGCGGCTTCCGTCAAACGCTGTGCATCCCGAACGCTGCGTTCGCCGGCAACCCGTTCGACAAATTCACAACCAATCCTGCGTAGGAAAATTCCGCTGATAAAGTGCTCGGCCAATTCCTTTTTGGCAACGAAGCTGAACCGGCGTGGTATGGCTGCCATGATTGCAGCACCGTCTAAATAGCTTGCGTGATTGCTGACAAAGATGCAGGCTTGTCCAGGTTCAGGTAAGTGCTCCAACCCTTCCGTCCGTAGAGGAATGCCGGTGCTTCTGGCCAGAATTCTTGCCGCGCTGGCCACGGCGCGCCAGCGCCTTTCTTCGCCCGGTACGATCAAAGCTGCCAGCCATCCTCCGCTACCAATAATGGCAGTCATGAGCCAAGCCCAGGCCGCAAAGCTCACGTTGGACAAAAACTGAAACCATCGTCTTAATTGGGGGCGGACCGCAACCAAGGCGAGATGAAGGAATTGTTTCCAGACTGGCAATGGTTTTCCAATCAGTCCTTTTTCATAGCGTTCCCGACAGGCGCTGCGGCGGATTTTGCCACTGGAAGTTTTAAGGACCGTTCCCGGAGAGGCAAGGATAACTTGATCCGGGGCAGAACCTATGACTGCCAGGACGACGTCGTTGATTTTGGTCTCCAGGGCTTCCTTTTTCTGGGGGTCGGTTTCCCGGCTTTCCGCCAGAACCACCAGCCGTTCTGTGCCTGTATTTGGATCCTTACTGCCAAATACGGCCACACAGCCGGCGCGGATGCCTTCGATTTGTCCCACCGCTTCTTCGATTTCTTGGGGGTAGAGATTGCGACCGGCATGGATAACGACATCTTTTTCCCTGCCAGTGAGATAGACCTCGCCGTTGGCCACGTATGCCCGGTCGCCCGATCTCAGCCAATCGCCATGGAAGAGTTTGGCGGTTTCCCTGGGGTTGCGGTAATAGCCACGGGTGCCGGAAGGGCCGCGAAACTCCAATAACCCTTCTTGCCGCTCGGGTAATTCCCGCCCTTGATGATCCACAATTCTCACTTCATGGCCGATCAGGGGAATACCGCAGGAGACGAAACGCAATGCTTTTCCTGCTTCTGAGCAGGGAATAGCGCGGCCGGTACGGGAAAAAACATCCCGCTGAATACTATCAATCAAAGGTCCGCGGCCCAAGGGAGGAAAGGTGAGACCCACGGAATTTTCCGCCAAACCATAGACCGGCATGAGGATTTTCCGGTCGAGCGCGTATTTTTTGAATTGCGAACCAAAACGCTCCAGAGTCCAGGGGCTGACTGGTTCAGCGCCGTTGAACATCGCCCTCAGTGAGCTCAAGTCCAGTCCTTCCAGGTCGGCTGCGGTGATTCGTTTCAGGCATAATTCGTAGGCGAAATTCGGGGCGGCGGTCAAGGTGGCCCGGTAACGGTGAATTCCCCACAACCAGCGGCTGGGGCGCGCCAGAAAATTCAAGGGGGACATGATGACCAGTCGGCTGCCATAGTAAAGACTGCCCAGCCATGCGCCAATCAGCCCCATATCGTGATAAAGGGGCAACCAGCTGAAGAAGACATCATTAGAGTCGGCCTTTACCGTTTCTCCCATGGCCCGGATATTACTCAACAAATTGAAGTGGCTCAAAATGACACCTTTGGGGGTGCCAGTGCTGCCCGAGGTATATTGCAGCAAGGCAATATCGTCTGGCCTATTGGCGATAGGCAATAAAGTAGTCAGTGGCCGATTCAGGTGATCCGGGGTAAGGACCCGCGCCAAGCTGGTGACGCTGGATTTGAGCAAGCGGGCGACGTGGCGGGCTTCTGGAATGGTAATCAGAGCTTTGGCCTGGCAGTTGTTGAGAATCTTACTGTGGCGCAGTAAATGATCTTCGATTTGGCTGGGCCGTGCCGGAGGGTAAATAGGGACAGGAATCGCTCCAGCCAATAGAATGCCAAAGAAGGAGAAGAAATAGTCCTCGTCGGTGGGCAACATGATGGCCACTGTATCTTCCGCCTGAATGTCGTAACCCTGCAAAGCCTTTGCGACATTCTCGGCATGTGCCAGTAGCTGCTGGTAGGTGATTGTTTTGCCCTGTCCGTCATCACTGTAAAACTGAATATGAGTGCGGTCGGGATGCCGTTGGCAATGCCAAGACAATACCTCTAAAAGCGTTTGTGCGTGGCTGGGCGAGGGTAGAGCGGCGCCGGATTCCGGAAGGATAACCGGTGCTTGCGGCGCTGTGATTTTCTGCCCCCGGGCAGAAAGGATCGCCATCATCAAATCTCTTGGGCTTTCCGCTTCCACCAGTAGTTTTTCCGGCAGGCTGATTTGGAAATGTTTCTCAATCCGGGCCAGGATTTCCATGCGGCTCAAGCTATCCAGGCCGAGTTCCCGGTCAAAAGAAGTGTCCAGATTCAATGACCTCAAGCGGCTTTCGGGTAGCTTGAGTTCGCCGGCTACCGATTGAATCAGCTTTAATAATTCTGATGTCAGCTGCGGGTCGGTTGCCGCGGATAGATGAGGGCTAGCCATAACAGAGCACCCACAAAAATAGGTTACGTTATTGTCCTCTGATGTGGTCCCGACTGCAAACAAACAGCGCCGGGCAGGGCAATCGCATGAACCGACTTATCTCCCCTCTCCCAGAGGGAGAGCAACCGTGTTTCCTGTCAAGCCATTGTTGGTGTCCAGGGGGTATTGTTTTTGATCATGGCGTTCATGATGGTGAGCAACT
>JALSQY010000342.1 GCA_026985035.1 Methylothermaceae bacterium | reverse complement strand
AGCTGTACCAGCACTTCAGGGTGCGCGATCACCCCTACGGCCTACAGGATTCTCTGTCTACGCTTAGCCCATCTTGTTCGCAGCCTCTCGGCTGCTCCGCCATGGACCCAAGACTCGATACGGGTGGGTGGCTAGCCCTTCCCCGACGGGGACTTCCACCCCGCAAGATACGCCGAGCTTCGTCCCGGCGCGATAACGACCAAGCCCACCTGACGCCAAGCGCGGCGCGCCGATAGGCGCGACGTGTTTGGCGGTCAGGTGGGGCGCCTTGATACTTGTTTATGACCGCCTCCCCTGTACCGGGCTTGGTGAAACATCCACCATCCAAGGCTCCAATAGAGCTAACGATGTCAATGCATCAAGAGGAGGCGGCCACATGAAATTCTACACCAAAACTCATCAGTATTACTGTGGGGTCGATTTGCACACCAAAACCCAATATCTGTGCATCCTGGATCAGAAGGGCACCATTGTCCTGCACCAGAATCTGCCCAACAGGCCACAGGCTTTTCTCAAGGCCATCCAGCCATTTAGAGAAAATCTCGTGGTCGGCATCGAGTGCATCTTTTCCTGGTACTGGCTCGCTGACCTGTGCGCCCGGGAGCAGATTGCTTTTATTCTCGGCCATGCCCTGTATATGAAAGCCATTCACGGCGGCAAGGCCAAATCCGACAAGATCGATTCGGAGAAAATCGCACGCCTGATCAAGGGCGGCACCTTCCCACTGGCCTATACCTATCCACCTGAACTGCGGCCAGTACGCGATCTGCTGCGCCGCCGACGTATGCTGGTGCGCCATCGCAGCGAAGTGTTGGCCCACATCAAGCTGACCCACTACCAGTACAATGCACGGTTTTTCGAGAAAAACATCAACAAGCAAGGCAACCGGCAGCATGTCGCTGAATTGTTTTCCGACCCGGCTGTCGTCAAAAACATCCAGGTCGATCTGGCTGTAGCTGACCAGTTGCAGGCCGAGATCACCCAGCTCGAAAACTATGTGTTGCGGCACGCTAAAACCGTTGATCCCAGAACCTTCTATCGCTTACAGACCGTTCCGGGCATCGGTAAAATCCTGGCCCTGACCATTCTCTATGAAGTCGGTGACCTCTCACGCTTTGAGACCGTGCAACAGTTCTGCTCCTATTGCCGCCTGGTCAAGTGCGCCAAGGAGTCTGCCGGGAAACTCTATGGCTACGGCGGCCAGAAAATCGGCAACGCCCATCTCAAATGGGCCTTCAGCGAAGCCACGGCTCTGTTCATGCGTGAAAGCCAGCAGGCCAAGGACTATGTCGATAAATTATCTGTCAAACACGGCAAGGGCAAGGCCATGTCCATCCTGGCCCACAAACTGGGACGGGCCGTGTATTTTGTGATTAAACGTAAAGATGCCTTCGATGTGAACTATTTCTTTACGTCATGAGTGCGGCAGCCGGTGCAAGCCGCGAGCGTATAACTGGTCTATTGTGGGTCAGCAGGCCTGAATGGAATAACTTGATAGGGCATCACCCTGCCCCCGTTCTCTGCAAACACCCCAAGGCCCTCGCTTTGAATGGATGCACCGGCTGCACACAGTGTCACGCGTTGACCGTTTCTGCCCCTGACGTGAGCACCTGACTAACTGGACGCTGCGGCGAGCCCGACCCTTTGATACGCCACAGCTCAGGGTAACCAGCATGATTCTAGTACTTTGATGCTCGATAGATGTTTGTGTGCAGGACGTTATCGATAACGTCCAGAGACACTTATTAAATCAGCTGCAAGTGGAACGATATTGACGTGACCCTTTACAATAAACCGGCTCGCGCCGGTTTATAAAAACTCACTTTGCCTGTTGACAGGGGCGGTCATATAGA
>JALSQY010000341.1 GCA_026985035.1 Methylothermaceae bacterium | reverse complement strand
TAGCGTGACAAATATTCTTTATCTCTTGCAAGGCATCCCTCCGATCGTTTATGGATTGTGCGGGCTGGTGGTATTGGTCCAGCTACTGGATTGGGGTATCTCTCTGTTGGCAGGCGTGGTGGTTCTGGCCGC
Source organism: Methylothermaceae bacterium (assembly GCA_026985035.1). Taxonomy (GTDB): domain Bacteria; phylum Pseudomonadota; class Gammaproteobacteria; order Methylococcales; family Methylothermaceae; genus Methylohalobius. The sequence continues at coordinate 28,278 of JALSQY010000341.1, read as the reverse complement.
TATCATTCTTCCCATGCTGACATTGAATTTTTCTCACATCTTGAACCGCATCCCCCCCGAATATACCGAAGCTGGCTTTTCCTTGGGGCTCGGTCCGGCAGGGGTATTGATGCGGATTTGGCTGCCAGCCGCCTGGCAGGGGCTGGTCACCGCCATCCTGCTGTCATTGGCACGGACGCTTTCAGAAACTGCGCCCATTCTTTTCACGGCCACGGTTTTTTCCGGGGTGATTTGGCCAGCCTCTTGGTTTTCTCCCGTGACCACATTACAGACCCATATTTTCTTTTTGGCGCAAGAAGGCCTTGACGCGCAAGCCATCAATAGCGCTTGGGCCGCGGCCGTGATACTGATAGGCTTGATTTCTCTTTTTTCTCTGGCGGCGCTATGGCTAAGATATCGGCACCCATAAACAGCGATACCCTTTCTCAACAAAGCCCAGCGCTTCGCGCTTCTCCATCGGAATGTTTGCGTATTGATAATTTGAACCTTTCGCTGAGTGGCCGCCTGATCTTGAAACAAATCAGCTTTGGTGTGCCGGCGCCGGGGATGACCTGTGTCATTGGTCCTTCCGGCGCCGGTAAGAGTTCGCTTTTGCGCTGCCTGAATCTTCTCCATAGGTCATGGACAGGCACGGTTCAAATCAATGGTATTTCCATTCGGGATTGGCCCAAAGGGCCGGAAAATCTGCGCCGCCATATCGGGCTGATTGGGCAAAAGCCTGTGGTTTTCCCAGGTTCCATTAAAAAAAATCTCGTCTTCGGCTTGGCGCACGGGGAAAAGCGCCGGCTTTCAAGAGAACAAATACAACACACATTGACTCAAGCGGCCCTCTGGCCGGAAGTGGACGGGCGCTTGGATGCTTCTGCCAGCGACCTCTCCCTCGGACAGCAGCAACGTCTGTGCATCGCCCGCACGCTGATACTCAATCCCAAGCTGATTATGCTGGACGAACCGACTTCCTCCCTGGATCCTCATTCGCGTCAAACGGTGGAGCGCACCCTGTCGGCATTGGCGCAAAAGATGGCGGTTATCTGTGTTACCCACGATCTCGAGCAAGCCAAGCGCTTGGCTGACCAGGTGGTTTTTTTATGTGAAGGGCGATTAATCGAATCTGGGCGGGCCGAAAGTTTTTTTCAGCATCCGCAACAAATCGAGACCCGCGAATTTCTTCAATGGGAAGTTTGTGAATGTGACCCAAGCCCGCTGAAGAAAGCCTAAATTTCGCTAATTCTTCCCCGGAAACAGCGCCAAAACGCCAATGTTGGGTAAAGCGGATTCCGCTGCCCTGTCCTGCAAATTGCCTGTGTCCCCCCAGCCAGTAATATCATTCAATTGCATAGTACGGGAAAAGTATCGTCACCCACCTATTGAATTTGGACTATAAACTACCCGCCCAAGCGTGCCGGTCAATGTCTTATTTACTAAACTCCCGGGTAATGGCCCGCCAGCCGATGTCGTTGCGGTAAACCATTCCTGGCCAATGAATTTTTTCCACTTGACCATAGGCTTTGCGTTGCGCTTCTGCGGCCGTTTCCCCAAGCGCGGTCACACACAATACCCGCCCACCGGCAGTGACAATTTGGCTATTTTCCAGCGCCGTGCCGGCATGGAATATTTTGACATCGGGGCTCTCCTCTTTGGGTAATCCTTCAATGATGTCCCCTTTACGATATTGAAAAGGATAACCTTGCGCCGCCAGTACGACACCCAGCGCAAAGCGGCTATCCCACTGCGCCGCCACAGTATTGAGCTTTCCCTCCCAGGCACTAAAGCAAAGGGCCGCCAAATCGCTTTGCAAGCGCATCATCATGGGTTGCGTTTCAGGATCTCCCATCCGGCAATTGAATTCCAACACCTTGGGTTCGCCTTCGGGGGTAATCATCAATCCGGCATAAAGAAAGCCTGTATAAGGAACGCCTTGTTGGGCCATGCCTTCAATGGTGGGGCGAATGATTCGCGCCATGACTCGTTCGTGAATCTCCGGGGTGATGACCGGCGCGGGGGAATAGGCCCCCATCCCCCCGGTATTGGGGCCCCGGTCGCCTTCTTCCAAGGGTTTGTGATCCTGGGAGGTGGCCAAGGGGAGGATATTCTCCCCGTCGGCCATCACCATGAAACTGGCTTCTTCTCCTTGCAGAAATTCTTCAATCACCACTTTTTGCCCGGCTTCTCCGAAGGCACCTTCCGTCAACATGCTTTGCACCGCCGAGACTGCGTCCTCTCTGGATTGGGCGATAATCACGCCTTTTCCCGCCGCCAAACCGTCGGCCTTGATGACAACGGGATAAGGGTGGCTTTCCAGATAATCCAAGGCTGCCGCTGGATCAGTGAAGGTTTCGTAGGCGGCGGTGGGAATGGCAAAGCGGCGCATGAACTCCTTGCAGTAGGCTTTCGATCCTTCAAGCCTTGCGGCCGCTTGGGTAGGGCCGAAGCAAGGCAGTTGATTGTCTTGAAATACATCCACCAGTCCAGCGACCAATGGCGCTTCCGGCCCCACCACGGTCAAGGAAATTTTTTCAGTTTTTGCAAAGTTACAAAGGCGTTCTATCTCATGGGCGGCAATGGGCACATTGGTTACTTTGGGTTCCAACGCCGTACCGGCATTGCCAGGAGCGACGAATACCTGATCTACTTCACTGGATTGCGCTATTTTCCATGCCAGCGCGTGCTCTCGCCCGCCTCCGCCAATAATCAATACCTTCATACGAACTCCTTATAAGATTCAATACCGGTTTTCGGTTTTATTTCCTTCACAGACTTCGCGGATATAGTCTTTGACTAACTTGCCGCCTTGCCATATTTTCTCATGCACTTTATGGCAACGGGTGCGGGCATCATAACCCATGGGCCGCGCTTCCACCCGTTGCCAGCCGTCATTGCTCTCGTAGGCGACAGGCTGCCTGGAAAAAGCCGCTTCCCGGGCCGCGCGGGCGGCGATTTCCGTGGTAATCGCTCCCATAGCGGAGCCGATGGTGCCGCCCAACACAGCGCCGCGCCAGCGGTTATGCTTGTCAATCAAGGCACCGGCGGCAGCACCCAAAAGCGCGCCTGCCGTGCCACCTTGATAACTTTGAGAAGTAGTGCAAGCGGTAACAGATAACAGTAATGCTATTGTCAAACATAGGGTTAAGCTTTTGTTTGTCATTGCTTTGCCTCATATTTCATTAACCGGACCCGGCAAGTGAATTGCTGTTTCCAACAATTGCGTTCCTTGATTCAAAGTGAGATGAATATCTCATACATCTTTAGTAGGATGACACCCTAACATTTTTTGCCCTCAATGTCGGCTTAATGCGACATCTATTTTCCCTTTAATATCAAAGTACTGCAAAAACCACCTTGTTTCTTGTCGTGGATCTACGACGCCAAGGCATCAAAAGCTATCAGTCTGTTTATGGTACAGCATTGTTTTGTATGGCCCAGAAGGTTTTGGCATCAAACTTGAAGACTGTTTCACAGTTTATTTTGTTCATTCGAATTAGACTGACATTGTGTCTTTTCGAAACAGGCGGACAAGTAAACCCAAGGAAAGCCACTGATACTCGAATTTTATGCAAGAGGGAACAATACATATGAAACTCAAAATACTGCCGACCAATGTATTCATCAGAACCAGTTACAGTCCCATCTGGTTGCTTTTGGTTTTCGTCTTTATCACCAGCATTTCAAAGGCTGATATTCCAGTCAACGATCTGTTCATAGAAGCTGAAGCTTCATCGGAAACGTTGGGTTCGGTTAATCCGGCAATTGTTCTCAGACAAAGAGGTGTAACTATTGCGCAAGATGCTTTGACCCAGCAATCAGAACTGATATTTATTAATTTGTTCGAGAATGTTTTTCTCACTGCTGAACTTGATCATATAGAAAATGCTGGGAATGGCAACTGGGCCTGGATTGGCAAGGTTCAAGGAGAAAGTGACAGCGAAGTGACTTTTGTGGTCAATCATGGCAAAGTCTCTGGGACAATTATGCTGTCAGATATTGGTTATCACATTCGCCCCTTGCAATCAGGACTGCATGTAATTCGGGAAATTGACCTCGCCACTTTGCAAGATACTCTTGAGGCTGCATCCTCTACAAGCGGCTCGGAACCCCAAGTTCTGGAAAACGCCCAATTCGAAGGAGAGCCTGTTTTCCTGCAAACCTTCCAGCTCAATGCTCAACCCTTTTTACCCGAAGAGCAGGAAGTTTTCCAGCTGCTCAATCAGGAGCGGGCCGTTCAAGGATTACACTTATTATCTTCCGATCCTGCCTTGATTACGGCGGCGCGGGCCCACTCCCAGGATATGTCGCAAAACAATTACTTCAGCCATACTAACTTGCAGGGCAAATCCGCCGGACAACGCATGCTTGAAGCCGGTTATTCCTGGAATGCCTGGGGAGAAAACATTGCCGCCGGTTATACGACTCCAACCGCGGTCATGAATGCTTGGATGAACAGCCCCGGACACCGCGCCAATATTTTGAATTCAACTTTTTGCGATGTGGGTGTTGGCTACGAGAGTCAAGGCCGTTACTGGACCCAGGATTTTGGCCGCAAACAAGGGGTATTTTCTTGTCCTGAACCCCAAACTCCCACCAATCCTCCTGCCGACCCAGTCAATCCCAATCCACCTGCAAATCCCGTCAACCCTAATCCGCCTTCCCCTCCGGGTACACCAACGCCTCAACCCACGCCCGATACTGGCAATGGTCTTGCCAATGGCCAGGCTAAAGCTTTCTCGGCAGCTCAAAATCAAACTGTGGCGTTCGTTATCCAAGTCCCGGCTAATGCAGTGAATTTGAAGGTGACGATGAGCGGCTCTGGAGATGCGGATCTTTATGTCAAGCGCACGCCTATCCAATGGCCGAATGATTTTGGCCCTCATAACGAGGCGGAGTTCAAAGCGCCGTTCAATTATGGCTCCAACGAATCCGTTGTATTCGCCGCTCCCGCTGCAGGCACATGGCACGTGTTAATTCATGGCTATAGTGCCTCCCAAGGCAACATCGTAGCCACCTGGGATATTGCTAACGATAATGGAGATAGCGGAAATAACACGCCTCCACCCGGCTCTAATCAATTAACCAATGGCGCGCCAGTCAGCGTGAATTTGACTAGGAACCAGGTGAAGGAATTCAGCCTCAACCTGCCGGCCGGGGCTCGCAATCTGGTGGTCACCATGACCGGAACCGGGGATGCGGATCTGTACGTGAAACGCAGCGCTATTCAGTGGCCGCAAGACTTTGGTCCTCACAATAGTCCTGAATTTAAATCCTTGTGGGCATTCGGCTCCAATGAAACCTTGCGTTTCCAATCGCCCGCACCCGGCACTTGGCATATCCTGCTCCATGGTTATACTGCTGCCAACGTGACCATCAAGGCTTCTTGGCAATAAACCAGGACACGGTATTCAAGCCTTTTCCCCAAGCCCTTTCTATTTCGGGCTTGGGGATGCTTCCATGGCACGCTGATGTTTGTGCAGAGGCTTGAATCGCCAAAAGACCAAACCGAGGATGGCTAACGCTGGTAACAGGATATGGGTAAATTGCCAAAACCAGTTTGGGACTTGGGTCACGAAGCCACGTAACACCGCCTTTTGCTTGGTGAATTCGTTGGGCAGAAAACAAAGGGTATAAGTGTAAAAACGGCTGTCCAATGCATAGCATTTGGCCCTTTCTTTCACATAGGCCTTGGAGAAATCGGGCTCGATCGTAAAATCGTCATAAACGGTTCTGAGTACGTGCAAGCCTGCTTGTTTGCGCTTTTCTGGATCATCAAAATTTTGTTCGAAAACAAAACTGCGGTTGACACCGGTTTCTTTGACAATGTATGCGTTGCCGTCAAAAAAATATCGCTCTTTGGCAGTACTATGTGTGGCAAAAGCAGCCCCCAGCAAGACCAGGAGAAAACAAATTTTTTGGGATGTCATGGCATAACCTATTCTTCAAAGCCTTCAACCTCCATCCTGGTCTGGCCGAAGGGATATTATTCTGGTGGCACATTCCCTCGACCACGGAAAAAACAAATAGAGTATTATTTTGCTCTCTTGCCCAAAAAGTTCTGGCGGCTTGATATGTTGAGGTGCTGCCCAGAGTTCACAGGCAAAAGGGTTTATGACAAAGATAGCCGAGTTTTAATAAAACTGGCTACCTTTATAGTCAACTCCGATGAATCCCACATTAACGCTTGCTTGAGCCAGGCATGGGCATCCTCGGTTTGATTGTTTCTCCACGCCTGCAAGGCACGTGATAGTGCCTGGCGGGCTTGGCGGCGGGCTTGTTCGGTTAAACTCAAATCGCAGCCGCAACGGCGGCACGAAGTCGCCCCGGCAAGTTTGGCGTTACAGACAGGGCAGCGCGGCATCAGCTGTCCAGATAATAAAGTACGTCAGTCAGGGTTTCCAGGGGTTCCACCAAGGCGTCGGTGTCCTTATTTGCCAGGGCGGAATGGATGGCCTGGATCAATTGCTGAAGTTCCTCGCGGTCTTCCTCGCTGACTTGCGCCAGCAGAGCCTGGGCTTTTTTGACCAATTCCGAGGCCTGTTGGAAGGCAGGATCAGCCGCCACCTCGGCTTGATCGCCAAACAAGGAGACTACTTTGCCACGGGCGGCGGCGATTTGCTCGAGATCCATTCTTTCCACGGCGTTTTCGATGCGGATGGTTTTTTCCAGTCCGGTGGCTTTTTCCGTCGCTGTGACCTTGAGGATACCGTTAAGATCCAGATCGAAACGCATCACGATGGGATCACCGGCCGGCGCTTTGCGCAAGCCCTCGATCTTGAATTCGCCAATCAGGGTGTTTTGTTCGGCATCCTGGTTTTCCCCCTGATAGACCTTGACATCGACTCTTTCTTGATTGTCCATCAAAGTGTAAAACACTTCGCTTTTGGAGACCGGCAGCGGTGTGTTCTTGCGGATCACTGGTACAAACAAAGCAGGGGTGGGTACGCCATCGATCTCGCCGAAAGCGCTGGTGCCAAAAGTATAGGGGGTAATATCCACCAGCACCGAAGCAACCTGTTCGCCGGCAATCATGCCGGCTTGCACCGCCGCTCCCATGGCCACGCACAGATCAGGATCGATAGCCGCCTTGGGCGTTTGCCCCAGCTCCCGTTCCAATAACTCCTGCACCAGCGGTGTGCGGGTGGCGCCGCCCACCAGCAGGATTTCGTCGATGGCTGTCACCGTCAAGCCCGCGCTATTGAGGGCGATATGGAGTGCTTCCAGAGTGCGTTCCACGTAGGGGGCGATCAAGGCTTCGTATTCTTCCCGCGCCAGTTCCATCTCGAAATGTATCGGCACGCCGTCTTTTTCCGCCAGGAATTCTTCCCGGATCTGGACATAGGGCCGGTCCGACAATGCCAGTTTCGCCGCCACCGCGGCGTGCAGTAAGCGGGCCATGGCCTTGCGGTCGGAGGTCACGTCCAGTCCATAATCTTCGCGCAACCTTTCGGCAAACTGCGAGACAATCTGCTGATCAAAATCATCGCCGCCCAGGTGATTATCTCCGTGACTGGCAATCACTTCCACCACGCCGGACTGAATCTGCACCACGGAAACGTCAAAGGTCCCGCCTCCCAGGTCATACACCAGAATCTTTCGGGGCTGGGTCAGATCGGTTTCATATACCAGCGCTGCCGCGGTCGGTTCATTGATGATGCGCACTACCTCCAGGCCGGCGATTTCCCCGGCCTCCCGGGTTGCCTGGCGTTGGGCGTCATTAAAGTAAGCGGGCACGGTAATTACCGCTTTAGTGACCACTTGGCCCAGGTGGTTTTCGGCCCGTTGCTTCAAGGTACGCAGGATGATGGCGGAGACTTCCTGGGGCGTAAAGGTTTTGTCACCCAGGTGGACGGTATCATCGTTGCCCATTTTGCGTTTGATGGATTTGACGGTGCGTTCGGGGGACAGGGCATATTGATTCAAGGCCGCCTCGCCCACTAGCAATTGGCCGGATTCATCCAATCCTACTACCGAAGGTAGTAGTTTGTTGCCGTTTTCATCGGTGATGACTGCCGGCCGTCCTTCTTCCAGCACGGCTACTTCGGAATTGGTGGTGCCCAGGTCGATGCCGATGATTTTATCTGTTGTACTCATATTCTTACCTGTGATTGCAACAAAGCAGCCCGGGTGGGTAGCAGAGTCACCCGGGCTGTGAATGGTGGAATGTCGTGTTACGCATGTGTCAGCGGCCTACCATTTATTGACTTTTACTTCCGCCAGCCGCAGCACTTTGCCGTGCCATAAATATCCTTGCCGTAACTGGGAAACGACGATACCGTCTTCCAGCTTTTTCAGTTGGACCACTTCCGCCACCCGCATCAAGTTCGGATCGAACGGCCGTCCTTCGGCTGCCACCGGCTGAATTCCGTGGGAAGCCAACATTTGATCGAAACGGGCCAGGGTCAAGCTTTGCCCGGCATGCACCGATTCATAGAGTTGGCGTTTGCGTTTGAAAAGCAAGCGCTTGAAAAAGCCAGGACGCAGTTTTTCCAGAGCTTTTAATCCCGCCTGTTGCCGGTCCCGCAAATCCAATAATTCGAGCAGCACGGGCTTGAGCGTTTCCTCGCTCGCCTTTGTCAAGGCTTGTGCATGGCGCGCTCGTTCCCGCTCGTGACTTTCCAGTACCCTGCCGAAATCCGCCAAGGCATTTTTAAACTGCCGGGCCTCGGCGCGCACTTCGGTTTTGAGGGCGGCCAATTCAGCAAAAAGCTGCGCCAATCCCGCCTGGGGGTCGTCATTGGCTATTGCGGGATCGTCATCGAGAAATTGTTCGAAGGCGGTCAGCAACTCTTCTCTAGTTGCCATATCGCTTGGATTTCAGGCATTCGGCCAGCATGGCCCGGAACTGGGATAAACTGGGCCGGCGCGGTTGTAATTCATTGAGCAACTGCTCAAATTCTTCAAGGGCAGGGACATGAAATAATTCGTAAGCCAAACGGGACTTTTGATCCTTGATCTGTTCGTAAGCTTGCTGGATGATCCGGAATTGTTCCGGATCCCGCTCGGGCGGGAAGTCCTTCACTTTTGCCAGATAGGCCTGGCGGATTTGTTCGTCGCTGGCATCTGGATCCACCGCAAGGCATTGGTAAGGTGATTTCATTGCTTTTTTCTGCCTCCACCCAAAAGCTTGTCGATAATTTGAGCCATGATTTCCTGGGGCGGAATTCCAGTTTCCTCGGCGATTTTGTCCACCTCGGCCTCGAATTCCGCCATTTCCTCGAATGGCGCGCCAAAAGCGGTGCGGCTGCGGTCATAATCCCCCAATAAAGCGAAAATACGGTCCGCCCATTTATTCATGCGGTTTTTGTCGGCCTCCTCCAAAGCCGCTTCCAGGCGTTCCACATCGCTCAGGTTGATATTGCCGGCCACGCCCCGGCATTTGGCGGCAATATCAAAATAGACCAGGGAAGGCGGACGTTGTTTCCACAACGGGCTCTTGCGTACAAAGTCACGCACCAGTTGGAAGCGTTCCAGGGCCAGCAGCAGGTCGCAGGCGTGTTCCAGTTCGGCAAGGGTCCAGTCCCGCTCGCAGGCCTTTTTGAAATAGGCATTTCCCGCTTGCAGCAGGGGGGTGGGATCGATGTCTTCCAACTGTAATTGCCGGGCCAGATCGAGCATTTCCGGCACCACGGATTTGTCGGGCCGCATGACGGCCGTATCGAGAATCAGGCGCAGTTTTTTCAGTTGCCGCTTGCATTCCTTGCCGGGTAATTGGCAGCGCAAGGCTTCGGCCGCCACCAGCCATTCACCCAGGGGAACCGGCAACAGGTTGCAAGCCTGGTCGAACCAGCGGTCGCCGGTTTCCATCAGACTGGCGAAACTTTCCAGATATCCTTGGGCTACCAATACTTCCGCTTGTTCAAAGGGTTCCTTTGCCAGGGCTTGGGCGGCTTCCAGTTCCTTGCGTGCCAAATCGTATTTGGCGCGCTTCATCTGCTTGCGGGCATGGTTAAGGTGGGCGCGGATCAGGCGGCGGCGGGCTTGCTGGTTGATGGGATCGAGCTTTAACAGCTTCCGGGTCAGTTGCGCCGCCTTTTTGAAGGCCCCCCGGTCAATGGCCGCCTCTGCCGCCGCTTCCAGAATCCGGGGCTCCTCCGGCAGGTGTTTGAGTGCATCGTCCAGGCAACGCCCCCGGGCTTTTTGATCGTCCATGTGTTGGTAGAATGCCGCCAGCTTCAGCCAGGCATCCCGATCTCCAGGTTCCAGGGAGACCAGGTTATTCAAAACCCTTTCAAGTTCGGGGTCGCCGGGGCCACACTCGGTTTCAATCAATTGCACAAGATGCCTGCATACGGCCGCGGCCCGCGCCAAATCGCCTTGTCTGTCATAGGTTCTGCCAAGATCAATCCAGGCATTATAGGTTTGGTCGGGATAGGCGGCAGATTGCTCCAAATGCAGAGCCTGAATGTGCAGTTTTTCTACTTCGGGCAAGGGGTCGAAGGCTTTTTCGTATGCCTTCGTTCCCTGGGGATACCAGGCGAGAAAATCCTTTACCGCCTTAATGAGCGTCGGCTTTTTGGTTTTTTTGGCTTCGCTCAAAAGCTTGGCGAAAATGCGTTTGGGTTTGGCCTGATCCCTTTTTCCCCGGATGGCGGCAAGAAAAGTCCGGGCGGCAACGCCCGATTTCCGCGTTTCAGGCGGTGTTTGAAATAATGCCGTCACCACTTGGGCTGGGCATGTGAAAGGCGAGTCCGAAGGAATCTTGTTCAACAATTCCCGGCCCTTGCCGGGATCGGCGGGATAACAGGCCAGGGCTGACAGCAGCCAACGCAAGTCCTTGTAGGGAGAGCGGAAGGGGATTTGCTTGAGGGCCGCCCGCATCCCCTCGTCGTCTCCTTGGCAATAAGCCGTCATGGCCGCCTGGGCGTGGGGCAGATGCTGGCGGAGTGGCGAATCGTCCGGCAGGCTTTTCAGTGTTTGTTTGTCACCTGCCAGACAGGCGAGAGGTAGCAAATGGTCTTTCAATACTAGCTTTTCAGTTTTTCCTTCAGGATTTCGTTGACTTGCTTGGGGTTGGCCTTGCCCTGGGTTTGTTTCATCACCTGGCCGACAAAGAAACCAAACAGTTTGTCCTTGCCCGCCCGGTATTGTTCCAGTTGCTTGGGATTGGCGGCAATGACTTCGTCAATGATTTTTTCGATGGCGCCGGTGTCGGTGATTTGCTTGAGCCCTTTTTCCTCAATCAAGGTATCGGCATCCTTGCCGCTTTCCCATATCAGTTCGAACACCTGCTTGGCGATCTTGCCGGAAATGGTGTTGTCGGCGATCCGCTTGAGCAGCCCCGCCAGTTTTTCCGCTGAAACCGGGGATTCCGTGATATCCAATCCCGCTTTATTGAGCGCTCCCGACAGTTCCACCATCACCCAGTTGGCGCACAGTTTGGGATCGCACCGGGAAATCCGGACCACGGTTTCGAAGTAATCGGCCAGCTGGCGGGTGGCAATCAAGACTTCCGCATCGTAGGGCTTGAGACCGTAGTCTTCAATGAATCGATGCCGCTTGGCGTCCGGCAGTTCGGGCAATTCCTTGCGGACTTCTTCGACAAAGTCTTCAGTCACCACCAGCGGTAACAGATCGGGGTCGGGAAAGTAACGGTAATCGTTGGCTTCTTCCTTGGTGCGCATGGGGCGGGTCTCATCCTTGTCGGCATCATAAAGGCGAGTTTCCTGGGTGATGGTGCCGCCGGATTCCAGTACCTCGATCTGGCGCTCGATCTCGTAGCTGATGGCCCGTTCCACGAAGCGGAACGAGTTGACGTTCTTGATTTCGGTGCGGGTGCCGAATGCATCATCCCCCTTGGGGCGGACAGAGACATTGGCATCGCAGCGGAACGAGCCTTCCTGCATGTTGCCGTCGCAGACCCCTAGATACACCACCAGCATATGGAGTTTCTTCATGTAGGCCACCGCTTCCGCCGGGGAGCGCAAATCCGGCTCGGAGACGATTTCCAGAAGCGGGGTGCCGGCGCGGTTCAAATCAATGCCAGTCATCCCGTGGAAGTCTTCGTGCAAGGATTTACCAGCGTCTTCCTCCAGGTGGGCGCGAGTGATGCCGATGCGTTTTTCGCTGCCGTCCACGGTAATCATCAAATGGCCTTTTCCCACCACCGGCAATTCGTACTGGCTGATCTGGTAACCCTTGGGAAGGTCGGGATAGAAGTAATTCTTGCGGGCGAACACCGATTGCGGGGTGATTTCAGCCTCCACCGCCAGGCCGAATTTGACCGCCATTCTCACCGCCGCTTCGTTCAATACCGGCAACACTCCCGGCATTCCCAGGTCTATGGCACAGGCCTGGGTGTTGGGCGGCGCGCCATAAGCGGTGGAAGCGCCGGAAAAAATCTTGGATCTGGTTTTAAGCTGGGCGTGGATTTCCAGCCCGATGACAGGTTCCCACTGCATTTACAACTACACCTTTATCATTGACAAAATACTGTTTACCGCCAGATGCGAAGTATGAAATTCCAAAAAACATTCCCCTTTTTTTACCTGTCGGCATCTGCCTCGATTCGGCGCTGGCGACCTTCGTCGGCGAGGGAAAAACCGGCATCTTCAACTGCTGTTTGCCTGGGAAATCAAGCTGAAGGGCCAGCCTTTTGTCCCCCAAGAATACCATAAATGAACCTTCGTCCCCATGCTCAAGTTTGTTGAAAAAGCTGCCGGCAAGGTGTTACTTTACGGTCGGTGCTGTGTTCCGCCGCCGGGGTGGTCTTTCCCTTGTTCATTTGGCGCCGATTGAGCCGTTGCCGCGGCGACCCGATTCCGATAGACTGGCATGAAAGCACATGCGGAGACATCCTCTATGCCCATTGTCAAGCGCAACGTCAAATTGAGTGTCGCGGAATATCTGGAAGGCGAACAGTATTCCGATATCCGCCACGAATACGAGCGGGGCGAGGTGGTGGCCATGGTGGGGGCGAGCCGGAATCATGGCCGGCTGGTGCTGAATATAGCCTTGCCGCTGCGCCAACATTTGGATGAAAGCCCTTGCGAAGTCTTCGTGACCGACATGAAAGTTCACGTGGACGACTGCTTTTTCTATCCCGATGTGGTGGTCGGTTGCGATGCGGATGACGATCACGACTTCTACCTGGAGCGGCCGGTTCTGATTGTCGAGGTGTTGTCGGAAACCACCGCCCAGCGGGACCGCACGGTCAAGCGGCTGGCCTACCAGCGCATTCCAACTTTACAGGAATACTTGCTGTTGGAGCAGGACCGGCTCCGGGCCGAATTGTACCGCCGGGGCGAAGCGGGATGGGATCTGGCCCTCTACGGCCCCGGCGAGCAAATCCGGCTCGCTTCCATCGACCTGGCTCTGGCGCTGGATCATCTTTACCGGGGCGTGCGCCTCAAGTCTGAAGATTAACCCTTGGTGTCATTTTCCCCTGTCGCTTATGCAAACTGCTCCGGCAAGCGCCGGTGCCAGTCGGTTGCTTGCTGATAGCGATGCGCCACATTCAGCAGCCGGGCTTCGTCGAAATAATTGCCAATCAGTTGCATGCCTACCGGTTTGCCGTCCGCAAATCCCACCGGGAGGGACATCCCCGGCAGCCCCGCCAGATTGACGGCAATGGTAAAAATATCCGACAGATACATGGCGATGGGATCGCCGGTTTTTTCGCCGATACCGAAGGCCGGGGTCGGGGTCGTGGGCCCCAGGAGTACATCTACCTCTTCTAAAGCCCGCTTGAAATCGTCGGCAATCAGACGGCGGATTTTCTGGGCCTTGAGATAATAAGCATCGTAGTATCCCGCCGACAGGGCATAGGTGCCAATCAATATCCGGCGCTTGACTTCGGCGCCAAACCCTTCGCCTCGGGTGCGCAGGTAAAGATCTTCCAGATCCTTGGGGTCTTGGCAGCGGTAGCCGTAACGCACGCCGTCGTAGCGGGCCAGGTTGGAGGAACATTCCGAGGGGGCGATGACATAATAGGCGGGTACCGATAAACCGATATTGGGCAAGGAAATTTCCTTGAATGCCACGCCCATTTTTTTATATTCGGCAATCGCCTGTTCCAATGCCTGAGCGACGCCGCTGTCCAGCTCTCCTTCAAAAAACTCTTTGGGCAAGCCCACTTTGAGTCCGGCCAGATCTTGATTCAAGGTGGCCGTATAATCGGGCACAGGCTGGTTGACGCTGGTAGAGTCTTTTTCGTCGAAACCGGCCATGGCGCCCAACATTAAAGCACAATCCTCGGCGCTGCGGGCCATGGGGCCACCTTGGTCGAGACTGGAGGCAAAGGCGATCATCCCCCAGCGGGAAACCCGTCCGTAAGTGGGTTTGAGACCGGTAATGCCGCAAAAGGCCGCTGGTTGGCGGATGGAACCGCCGGTATCGGTCCCGGTCGCCGCGGGCGTCAAGCCTGCCGCGACTGCCGCCGCCGAGCCCCCCGAGGAGCCGCCCGGCACACAGTCCAACCGCCAAGGGTTTTTTACCGTCCCATAGTAACTGGTCTCATTGGAGGAGCCCATGGCGAATTCGTCCATATTGAGCTTGCCCAACAGCACCGTGCCGGCATCCTTGAGTTTGGCGACCACCGTGGCATCGTAGGGGGCGGGAAAGTTATCGAGCATTTTCGAGCCGCAGCTGGTTTTGATGCCAAGGGTGCAAAAGATGTCTTTCTGGGCCAGGGGAATCCCGGTGAGGGGTCCGCCATCTCCGCCTGACAATCGGGCATCGGCGGCCTGAGCGGCGGCCATGGCATGTTCTTCGGTAACGGTAACGAAGGCGTTGAGGGTCTCGTTATGACGGGCGATCCGGTCAAGGAAATGCCGGGTCAGTTCCTGGCTGGAAAATTCCCGCTGTTTAAGTCCAGCCGCTAGTTCAGACAAAGTTTTGTCGTGCATCATGGTTTCCTTGTGTTCCTCATTCAATGACTTTGGGGACGAGATATAATCCTGCTTCCACCGCTGGCGCGATGGATTGGAACAATTCGCGCTGATTCTCTTCGGTCACTTCATCCGGCCGCAGCCGTTGGGGTAGATCCAGGGGGTGGGCCATCGGCGGCACATTTTCCGTATCCACGGCATTCATCTGGGCAACGAAATCCAATATACTGGACAGATCTTTGGCATAATTTTCACTGTCGGACGCATCGATTTGTATCCGGGCCAGATAGGCAATATTTTTGACTTCATCGGCGGTCAATGACATATCATCTCCTTGCAAAAAAACAATAAATTTATTCGCCTGCCCACCATTACCGTTTGTTTGGCAATGGCAAATACGGTTTTGAGGAAATGCTGATTGGTTTCAGTGCGAAATATCTTTTCAACGGCTTTCCGTATTGGCGGAATGAAATATCATAATCGAAAATTTGTTGGTTTCCTCACCTAATTGTTAAAGTAATTCGTTTTTCTTAGGGTTTCATCCATGTTCAAACGTTTGCGCGGGCTTTTTTCCAATGACTTGTCCATCGACCTGGGTACAGCCAATACGCTGATTTATATTCCCGGACAGGGGATTGTTCTCAACGAACCCTCGGTAGTCGCTATCCGGGAAGATAAAACCCGGGGCACCAAGAACATTGCCGCCGTGGGCGGTGAAGCAAAGCAAATGGTGGGGCGCACCCCGGCCAATATCACGGCAATCCGCCCCCTCAAGGACGGCGTTATTGCCGACTTTACCGTTACCGAAAAAATGCTCCAGTATTTTATTCATAAGGTGCACGAAAGCCAGCTCCTCAAACCCAGTCCGAGGGTTTTGATTTGTGTTCCTTGCGGGTCCACCCAAGTGGAGCGCCGGGCCATCAAGGAATCGGCCGTGGGTGCAGGGGCCCGGGAAGTCTATTTGGTGGAAGAACCCATGGCTGCCGCTATCGGCGCCGGCATGCCCGTGGATGAAGCCAGCGGTTCCATGGTGATCGACATTGGCGGGGGTACCTCGGAAGTAGCGGTGATGTCCCTCAATGGCATCGTCTATTCGGAATCGGTCCGGGTAGGCGGGGATCGTTTTGATGAAGCTATCATCAACTATGTGCGGCGCAATTATGGTACGTTGATTGGCGAAGCCACCGCCGAAAAAATCAAGCACGAAATCGGCAGCGCTTATCCCGGTTCGGAGGTGAAAGAAATAGAAGTGTTGGGCCGCAACCTGGCGGAAGGGATTCCCCGCAGTTTTACCCTCAACAGCAACGAAATTTTGGAGGCCCTGCAAGAACCGCTCTCCGGCATTGTAGGCGCGGTCCGGGTGGCTTTGGAACAAACTCCGCCAGATCTGGGGGCGGATGTGGCCGAGCGGGGCATCGTGCTTACTGGTGGCGGGGCATTGCTCAAGGATTTGGAGCTATTGATTACCGAGGAAACCGGTTTGCCCGTCATGGTGGCGGAAGATCCTCTGACTTGTGTTGCCCGGGGTGGGGGAAAGATTCTGGAGATGATTGACGAAAAAGGGCCGGCGGCGTTTTCTCTGGAATGATTATTGGAAGATGGAAAACTTGTCGTCACCTGTTGGTGCCGCCGGGAGGCGGCCTGAGGGGCGGAGACTGGCCGGATGATGGCTGCATCCAAGTGGCCAGGGGCGGGTCAGGGTACCCGAAGGCTGTCTCCCGACGCCCCTGTAGATGCCTTTGCGGGCAAGCTGACTACTTCAAGGGGATTTTGCCATTAAGCTGATCTTCGCCCGCGGACCGTCGCTCAATGTTCGTTTGGGGTTATGTTTGCTACTATCGGCGGGATTGATGGTGGCCGATCATTATGGGCAAATCAATCCGTTGCGTTCGGTATTGTCGATTTTGGTTTATCCCGTCCAATTGCTGGTTCATATCCCTGTGGATATCAGTGAAACCTTGGGTGCGCATCTGAGCAGCCGTTCCCGGTTGTTGAAGGAAAACAAGCTTTTGCGTGAAGAAAACACCCGGTTGAAACAGCGCACGTTGAAATACGAAGCGCTGGAGAAAGAAAACATGCGCCTTCGGGCTTTTCTCGATAATTCCTTCAAACTGGGGGAAAATGTGCTGGTGGCGGAGTTGCTCTCGGTCACATTGGTACCTTATGAACATTTGGTCTTGGTCGACAAGGGCAGCCGTTTTGGCATCCACGTGGGCCAACCGGTATTGAGCGCCGAAGGAGTGGTTGGCCAAGTGGTGCGGGTATCGCCTTTGACTTCGGAGATCCTCCTCATCACCGACCCCAGTCACGCGATTCCAGTACAGGTCAATCGCAACGGGCTGAGGGCCATCGCCGTGGGCAATGGTGAAATCGATCAACTGGAAGTCCCTAATCTGCCCAATAATGTGGACATCAAACCGGGCGATTTACTGGTTTCTTCCGGCTTGGGCCAGGTTTTCCCGCCAGGCTATCCAGTGGCGGAGGTCGTTGAAGTCAGCCCTCAACCCGCGCGGGGTTTTGCCAAAGTTCTGGCCCGCCCAAAAGTGCCGCTGGATCGTATCCGGGAAGTCCTGATTACCTGGACGGATGCCACCTCAAAACAATTTTTGGCCCATCCGGAA
Source organism: Methylothermaceae bacterium (assembly GCA_026985035.1). Lineage (GTDB taxonomy): Bacteria > Pseudomonadota > Gammaproteobacteria > Methylococcales > Methylothermaceae > Methylohalobius. The sequence continues at coordinate 10,844 of JALSQY010000341.1, read as the reverse complement.
GATCAACCTACCACTCATACAACCCGGACCACCGGCAATGCACCCTAATTCTTCGGCTCTCCTGTGGGTATTGTTATCGTTCGCCATAGCCATGGCCTTGCGGATTATCTCCTTGCCGCCGCTACTGGCCTCTTTCAACCCGGATTGGGTGTTACTGGCGGTTTTATACTGGTCCTTGGTCCAGCCAGACCGTTTCGGGGTAGCAAGCGCGTGGGTGATGGGTTTGCTGACGGATAGTTTGACTGGCCGGCTATTGGGGCAGCACGCTTTTGTCTATGCCATTGTCGCTTATTTCTGCGTCCGCTTTTATCTTAGGTTACGGGTATTTCCCATAACCCAACAACTGGCGTTTGTTTTTCTTTGCCTATTGTTATCGCGCTTTTTGCTGTTTTGGTTCGAAGCGCTGCACAGTCATCCCCCGCTTAGTTGGCAGTATTGGCTGCCTGCTTTGACAGGGGTGTTGGGCTGGCCAATCATTTTGGCCATTGCTAACTGGCGCCGTCAAAGTGCCTGGTCGTTTAAATAATCCATGACCCAATTCCGGCTAAAAAATCCCGGTCTGGAAAAACATCTATTTGTTAACCGCATCACGGCGGCGGCGGTCGTGATCGTACTGTTGACTTCAGGCTTGATTGGCCGTTTGATCTATTTGCAAGTTATTGGCCATGAACACTATGCCATGCTGGCCCGGGATAACCGGGTCAAGATTGCACCACTGCCTCCCGCCCGGGGCTTGATTTTTGACCGCGCGGGTAACGTCCTGGCGGAAAATATTTCTGTCTATAGCCTGGAAATTGTGCCTGAACAAGTCAAGGATTTGCAAAACACGCTTTCCCGCCTGCAAGCCATTCTCCCAATCAACGGCGAGGAGATCCAACGTTTCAAAACCCAACTCAAACGCCACAAGCCCTTCGAAAGCATTCCTCTCAAATTGCGTTTGACGGATGAGGAAGTGGCTCGTTTTGCTGTCAAACGCCCATTTTTCCGGGGCGTGGATATCCGCGCCCGCCTTATCCGTCATTATCCCTTTCGGGAGCTGGTTTCCCATGTGGTGGGATACGTGGCCAGTATCAGCGAAAAGGAATTAAAACAACTGGACGCGGCCGAATACCGGGGAACCTCCCATATCGGCAAAACCGGCGTGGAAAAGTTTTACGAAAAACACCTTCACGGCGTAACCGGTTATGCAGAAATTGAAACCAATGCCCGGGGCCGGGAATTGAAAGTGCTGAAAGAGGTGCCTTCCCGGCCCGGCAAGGATCTTCAACTGTCGCTGGATATCAGGCTCCAGGCAATCGCCTATGAAGCATTGGGGGAGCATAATGGTGCCGTGGCCGCTTTGGAACCGGCCAGCGGCAAAGTGTTGGTTTTGGTCAGTAAGCCCGGGTTTGATCCCAATGACTTTGTCTCGGGAATCAGCAGGCAAAAATACCGTGATCTGCAATATTCTTCCGACCGTCCTTTGTTTGACCGCAGTATCCGGGGCGCCTATCCACCCGGTTCCACCATCAAGCCATTTATGGGGTTGGCAGGGTTGAATTATGGCGTCATCGATGCCCACCATAAGCTCCATTGTCCCGGTTATTACCAGTTACCCAACAACCGGCACCGTTTTCGGGACTGGAAAAAATGGGGCCACGGAATGGTGGATTTGCACGACGCTATTGCTCAGTCTTGCGATGTCTATTTTTACGACTTGGCCCATAATCTGGAAATCGACCGGATACACGATTTTCTAGCCCGTTTTGGTTTTGGTGCCAAAACCGGCATCGATTTGGTTGGGGAAAAGCCAGGCCTGCTTCCTTCCAGGAAGTGGAAGCGGAAGCGGTTTCATCAGGTTTGGTTCCCGGGGGAAACGGTTATTGCCGGTATCGGCCAGGGTTTTTTGCAGGCCACTCCAATACAGTTGGCAAGAGCAGCGGCCATCATGGGTAATCGGGGTATGATTGTCACACCCCGTATCGCCGCATTGGAAAAAACCCATGAACCTCAACATGCCGCTGTCTTGGATAATATTCCAAAAAATGATTGGCAAACTATCATCGATGCCATGATTGCTGTCGTTCATGGCCCCAGGGGTACTGCCCGCCGGCTCGCCAAGGGCATTGATTACCATATTGCCGGCAAGACCGGAACCGCCCAAGTATTCACCGTAAAGCAAGATGAAGAATATAAAGCCAAAGAGGTACAGAAAAAATTGCGGGATCACGCGCTTTTCATTGCTTTCGCACCCGCTGAAGCTCCCCGGATAGCCATTGCCGTACTGGCGGAAAATGCCGGACACGGCGGCTCCGCGGCAGCGCCGGTTGCCCGGAAAATTATGGACGCTTATTTTAGGATGGCGCAATGAGTACTGTCTTGCCGGCTCCATCGCAACCATCCAGCTGGTGGGATAAATTGCATCTGGATCTCTTCCTGCTCGCCGGATTGTTTCTGCTGGCTGGCATAGGCCTGGCAATCTTATACAGCGCGGGAGGCGGCGACATGAAGTTGGTAGGGAAGCAAGGCATCCGACTGACTATCGCCTTTACCTCACTCTTTCTTTTGGCCCAAGTGCATCCCAAAACCTTTTACCGCTGGAGTGCTGTCATGTATGGCGTTGGCATGGTTTTGCTGGTGGCGGTGTTACTCTTGGGAGATATCGGAAAAGGAGCGCAACGATGGCTGGATCTGGGTTTTGTCCGATTTCAGCCCTCCGAGTTCGTAAAAATATTTACACCCTTAATGGTCGCCCGCTTTTTATCGGATCGGCCCCTGCCGCCCCAAGCCAGGGAAATTGCGCTTGCCGGTCTTTTGATTCTGGTGCCGGCCTTGCTGATTGCCAAACAACCTGATCTGGGAACGGCTTTGTTAGTATGCAGCTCGGGATTTGCCGTCCTGTTCCTGGCCGGGCTTTCCTGGCGCTTGTTAATTGCCTTGATTGTTGGTGGTGCCGCGTTGTTGCCGCTTGCCTGGCATTTCATGCATGACTATCAGCGGGACCGGGTGTTAATGTTTTTAAACCCGGAGCAAGATCCCCTGGGGCGCGGCTATCACACCATTCAGGCCAAAATCGCCATCGGTTCGGGTGGCTTATCCGGGAAGGGTTGGCTGGCGGGTACCCAGTCACATTTGGAGTTCTTGCCGGAGCCTTCCACAGACTTCATATTCGCCGTATTGGCGGAGGAGTTCGGTTTAATCGGCTGCCTTAGCGTGTTGGTTTTGTATCTGGCCATTATCGGCCGTGGCTTTGTAATGGCGCTTCAGGCCCAAGATACTTTCAGCCGATTGTTGATAGGCAGCCTGGCATTTACCTTTTTTGTCTACGTATTTGTGAATGTCGGGATGGTGGCCGGGATTTTGCCGGTAGTTGGCGTTCCCCTGCCACTGATCAGTTATGGCGGCACTTCCATGGTCACACTTTTGGCAGGCTTTGGTATTATGATGTCGCTACACACCCATCGTAAATTGGTGCCATCTTGATGAAATGTGCCTATAAAAATTTAGCTACTTTCCATACCGACCATACCGATGCCTTAATGAGATTTTCCAGTCTTTATTCCGAGAATATGAGCGAGATGGATGGTCGCCATCAAGTAATTCGGCGGCAGATAATGCAAAAATCGGTTTTGTTGTTATCGTTATTGCTGTTTCCCGTCTGGACCATGGGGCTTTCCCTGGAAGAATATCCCCTGGCGGAATCGTTCCTGGCTGATATCAGCGGCAAGCACGGCTTTTCCCGGGAGCAGTTGAAGCAAATTCTCCTCGACGCGCAAATCAAAGAAAGCATTCTCAAGGCTATCAGCCGTCCGGCGGAAGCAAAACCCTGGCACGAATACCGACATATCTTTTTGACGGAAAAGCGAATCAGTCATGGCGTTAACTTCTGGCACCAACATCATGCCCTTCTCGACAAGGCTGAACAAGCCTATGGGGTGCCGCCGCATATCATTACCGCCATTCTTGGGGTAGAAACCTTTTACGGTACTCGAACCGGTTCGTTCCGCGTGCTTGACGCCTTGTCCACCTTGGCCTTCGCCTATCCCCGGCGTGCGGCCTTCTTCAGCAAGGAATTGGAACACTTTCTGCTTTTGAGCCGGGAAGAGAGCCTTGATCCGCGCCAACCCCAGGGTTCCTATGCCGGCGCCATGGGTTGGCCTCAATTTATGCCCAGCAGTTACCGGCGGTATGCGGCGGATTTCGATCAAGATGGCAAACGGGATATCTGGACCAATCCCGGTGATGTCATTGCCAGTGTCGCCAATTATTTTACCGCCCATGGTTGGCGTCCCAACCAACCGGTGGCAGTAAAGTTGTCAAAACCCGCGCCAGCATTAGCCAACGAGACGCTCAAAGCCCAATATACGCTGGCCTTCTTAAAAGCCAAGGGACTCCCTTTGGAAGACAACTATCCGCCAAAACTCAAGGCCAATGTCTTCAAACTGGACGGTAAAAATGGTGCGGAATATTGGCTGGGATTCACCAATTTTTATGTCATTACCCGTTACAATCACAGCCCGTTATACGCCATGGCAGTTCATCAACTTAGCCAGGCCATTCGTGAGCGTTTTCAGCAGGAAGGCAAGTAATGCGGATTAAACCATGTGGTCTTTTTTTGGGACTTGCAGTGACTGGGTGCAGTTACCAATCGGGCGACGGTCCACCGCTCAAACCGGTTGATATATCCAGCATCAGTGAACCCATTCCTCATTACCTGCCTCCCAGCCGCTCGGGCAATCCTGATAGTTACCAAGTGCTTGGCCAGCGCTACCGGGTAATGAGAGACAGCCATGGTTATACAGCCCGGGGCCTGGCATCCTGGTATGGCCGGAAGTTTCACGGCAAGCCCACCGCTTCCGGCGAATCTTACGACATGTTTGCCTTGACGGCTGCCCACAAAACCTTGCCCATTCCTTGTTTTGCCCGCGTGACCAACTTGCAAAACGGCCGCAGTATCGTGGTCAAAATCAATGACCGGGGACCCTTTCATAAAGACCGTTTGATTGATTTGTCTTATGCCGCCGCGGTAAAGCTGGGCATGGACAAAACCGGCACAGCGCCGGTGGAGGTCAAGGTGATAGATGCCGGGGAATCGCTGGACCAACCCGTTTTTTTACAGGTAGGGGCTTTCGCTGCCAAAAGTAATGCAGAAAAGCTAAAACAGTATCTAGATGCCTATGAGCTGCCACCACCGGGTATCCAGCAAACCCGGAAACAAGGCAAAACCTTTTATTTGGTCCGGTTAGGCCCTCTCAATTCCAAAGCACAAATCGATAGTGCGACCCAGTTGCTGAAACGGATGAATATCCAGCCTATCATCGTATTGGCAAATTGAATGCGTTTTTCCCATGAATCTGCAGAGGCTGCGGTTTTTTTGATCATCATTATCCCAAGGCTAATAAGGCTGAAGCCTTCTTCCTCTTTGCCTGCAATGGACAATCAATCCTTGCAAAAACCACAACCTCTGCGATTAATCTACAGTTCTGCAAATGGAAAAGGCATTTCATCCGTATTGAATGTCAAAAAGAGCATAATTTGGTAGTGATAAGTCGCCAAGTTAGCTCCAAGCTGGCAAACGTTGGGATTGACCGTGCCGGTGAGAAGCTTGGTCACCGCTTGGAAAGCAATGACTGCCCAAAGAAGGGCTCTCACAAACCCGACGATGAAAATGAACACGGCCATATAGAAAATCCGCTGCCAGGTGCTGATTTCCTTGAGGTTCTTTTGAATCTCCGGATGAATTTTGGGTGTTGCCATTTGTTTAGACGCTGAGTAAATCCCTAAGGTCGATCAAGGCCGCGTTGGCATGGGCGATATACGTTGCCAAGGTCAACGAATAGTTGGCAAAAACCCCAAATCCGCTGCCATTTAAAACCACCGGACTCAATATCTTGGCTTGGGTGGATTCCAGCTCACGGATGATCTGGTGTATGGGGGTTTCCGCCGCCTTCAATTTCAGGATATCGTGAAAGTCTTGTTCGATAGCCCGCATAATATGGAGCAATGCCCAACAATACCCTCTGGCCTCGTAAAAATTATCGTCCACTTCCAACCAGGGAGTGCGCTCCATGGGCGTAAACGCCGTGGATGGTTTGCCCCGGATAATCAGAGCCGCTTCTTCGTGTACCGAACTGCTGGCGCTCAAACGCTGGGTATAACTGCCTAATCGTTTGGCGAGAATTTCAATATATTGCGTCAAGTTGTCTGCCCGGGGATAAAAGGGCGCCCGGTGTTCTCTCAAGCGGGAGATATAACGGCGAAATGCTGAAATACCTTTTTGATATTGACTTTCTGTCGTTGGCAAAATCCAGGAATCGGTTTCAAAGTAATAGTAAGGTTCGCCGATACCCAAATCCTTGTCTTCTTGCGATTGGGATTGGGCCCGGGAAAGATGGTTACGAAGAGCGGTTGCCAGATCCCGGGAAGCGACCACTACGCCAAACTCCCAATTGGGCATGTTGTCGAGAAAAATACTGGGTGGCGTCACATCATTAGTTAAATAGCCGCCTTGTTTGCTCATTAAATAGTCCATATTATGGATAAGCGCGGCTGCTGTCCTTGCGCCAACGGGCAATTCCTTGGGATCGGTCAGCCCGGTTTCCTTGAGTGCCACTTGGGTTACATCGTAAGTGGGAGGGACAAAACAAGGAAATGTCCAATAGTACCCCAAGGCGAACAGCGCCAGAACAACGACGGCAACCAAACTGATAAATTTCCACAGTAATCGCTTTTCCCCCGAGGTTTCTTCTTCGAGTTCTCCCAGATCCTCGAGTTCTTCGTTTAAAGTGGTTTCAGAGTCTGTAGGATGAGGTGAGACCATTACATGATCCTCAACGTTATCAATAATAAATTAAGAAACCTCTGAACAAGTCATCCTTGGCTTGTTCAGAGAGCGAAAAAACAAAAATTGCGATTTTTGTTTTTCTAACAAAGTCAATCACTTACAGTAACTGACTTTGGCGGCACCTCCATCTGCCGCAGGAGCCTCTGATTAAGTCAGAGGCTCCTTAATCAAATTTGTGAAAACCTATTAATTTTAGCGGCTTATACCTGTAAGCTTATCTATAAAAATTATGTAAAACTCCCCATAGGTTAGCAAATTTCCATGGGGTTATTTGCGTTTTTTTGCCCGTGGATGGGCCCGGTCATACACTTGCGCCAAGTGCTGAAAATCCAAATGGGTGTAGATTTGCGTCGTGGCAATGTCGGCATGCCCTAATAGCTCCTGGACCGCCCTCAAATCCCCGCTGGCTTCCAACAAGTGGCTGGCAAACGAATGCCTGAGCAGGTGGGGGTATAACGGTTGCTCAAACCCTAATCGTTTCCCCCATTGCTTCAGCCTTAGCTGAATATTCCTGCCGCTGAGGCGGGTGCCCCGGCGGCTGATAAACAATGCTTTTTCCGTGGGCTGCGCCATTTGGCTACGTATTTGCAACCACTTTTGCAACGCTTCGCGGGCGCATCGGCCGAGAGGCAAGAGCCGCGATTTACTGCCCTTCCCCGAGCGCACCAAAATGGAACCCTCATGTAAATCAACATCTTCCAGGTTTAATTCTACCAATTCACTCAACCGGATGCCGTTGGAATAAAATACCTCCCACATGGCTTGATCGCGAACCTCCAAATCTGTTACTGCCTTGGCTTCCAGCAATGCCGTGACACCATCCACATTCAAGGTTTTGGGCAGTTTCTGCGGCGCCTTGGGGGATTTTACATGGCGGGTGGGATTGCCGTTTACCCGGCGCTGCTTAACCAAAAAGTCAAAAAAACTGCGCAGCGCCGACAGTTCTCTTTGCAAGCTCCGGGAACTGATCCCGTGCCGGCTTCTTTCACTTATATATTGACGTACCATGGCATCATTGAGTTCCGCCCACGATTGCAAGCCTAGCTTACGGAAAAAGCATAAAACGGCATTCAAGTCACGGGCATAAGCCTTGACCGTATGAGGCGAAGCCTGCCGCTGGCTGCGTAACACTTCGAGAAATTGCTCCAGCCAGGATTCTGGTTGTGCGTTCACTCAGGAACCAGACAGTGATGGATTAAACCGTTCAAGCGTGTGCCTATCACTTCCCCCAAGCGGGCCAATATTACTTTTCCCAGATTGGGAGTAAAGCGCTCCAAGTCCCGGCTGCCAATGGCCAAGATGCCCGTCAGCGAAGGTTGGCGGAGAGGAATCAGGGCGCATGAGCGGATTTCATCTTCCGAAGGAAACAAAAACGCTACTTGGCTTGGTGTGGGCGGGCCAATGTAGGGCGCGCCTTCTTCCATCACGGTCTGAAACAACTCCACATGATAGGGCGCGGCAAATACGCCAGACAAAGGCAGATCGGGCCCGCCGGCAAAAATTTTCAGCGTTACCCATTCCGCCAAAAAATGGGTTCGTAATGTGTCTTCCACGGCAGCTACCACATCAGTCAAAGTGTCCGCTTGCAACAGTGACAGTGTCAGAACGTGAAGCTTTGCCAGCAGCGCATCGTTATCCCGCGCCACCTGGATCAGGTTGTTGAGCTGATGGCGCAGGTTGAGATTCTTTTGGCGCAACTGTTCTACTTGGCGTTCGATTAAAGAGACTGCCGGGCCACATTCATGAGAAAGAGATAAATTTTCCAGCAAACTGGGGTGGTGGGAAAAAAAATCAGGGTGCGAAGCCAGAAAGTCAGCCACCTGCTCTTCTGATAAAGCGGGGGATTGACCTTGTTGCTTGGTTTTCCGGCTCATAATGCTATCTCCCCTTCAAATACAAATTCCGCCGGCCCTGTCATCATAACGCTTGTCCCCCGTCCTGACCATTCGATTTCCAAGGTTCCGCCCGGCAGCGCTGCTTTGACTGGGGATCGAATTTTGCCTTGCTCAATGCCAATTACCACGGCGGCGCAAGCGCCACTGCCACAAGCCAGGGTTTCTCCTGTGCCGCGCTCGAAGACCCTGAGGCGAATCGCATGTGAATCGAGCACTTCCATAAAGCCCACATTGATCCGCTCGGGAAACAGAGGATGACTTTCTATCTTAGCGCCGATTTCCTGTACCGGCGCTTTTTCCACCGCGGGCACGGTGATGACGGCATGGGGATTGCCAAGAGAAACCGCGCCAAAACGCCACAGATGTTCTTCGATCTTTATGGTGTATTCCCTGGCTTCTTCGGCCACAGCCATAGGGATTTCCGGTGGCGCAAAGCGGGGAACGCCCATATTTACCTTGACCTTGTTCCCGTTAATTTCCAATATCATTTGTCCAGCGGTGGTAGCTACCCGGATCACATCCCGGTCAATCAATCCCTTGGCCCGGACAAAGCGGGCAAAGCAACGGGCGCCATTGCCACATTGGGCGACTTCCGAGCCATCGGCATTGAATATCCTGTAGCGGAAATCCACCCCGGGGTTGGACGCCGGCTCTACCAGTAAAACTTGGTCACACCCCACTCCAAAGTGCCGGTCCGCCAGGCGGCGGATTTTACTGGGCGTGAGCGAGACCGGCTGATTGATGCCATCAATCACCACAAAATCATTGCCCAGCCCCTGCATTTTAGAAAATTTCATGGCAACAACCGTTCTCCCCGCCACAAGTCTTCCACCGATTCGCGCTCCCGCACCACATAGGCTTGATCGCCCGATACCATAATCTCTGCAGGCCGGGGTCGGGAATTGTAATTGGAACTCATGACAAAACCGTAAGCGCCCGCCGAACGTACCGCCAATAAGTCTCCTTCCCGCAATGACAAAAAGCGCTCCCGGCCCAAAAAGTCGCCGGTTTCACAAACCGGTCCTACCACGTCCACCTGTCGCCCGGGAATATCCTGGTGTTTTTGGACTGGAATAATATCTTGCCAGGCATCATACAAAGCGGGGCGCAGCAAATCATTCATCGCCGCATCGACAATGGCAAAACACTTGGCCGGCGTGTACTTGAGATATTCCACCCGGGTCACCAAAATCCCGGCATTGCCGGCAATGGACCGTCCCGGTTCCAGAAAAATCGTGTATTTCTCGTCTTCAAGGCGATTCAAAATCGCGCCGACATATTCCGCTGGCTCTGGTGGTGTTTCGTCCCGGTAGCGGATACCCAGGCCGCCGCCCAAGTCGAGATGGGATAAGGCAATCCCTTCGGATTGTAGTTGACCGGCAAGATCCAACACCCGTTCCAAGGCATCCAGAAACGGTGAAAGATTGGTCAATTGAGAGCCGATATGACAATCAAGTCCAACGATTTCGATATGGGGCAGCCCGGCGGCGCGCCGGTATTCATCCAGCGCTGCGTGGGGCGCAATGCCGAATTTGTTTTCCTTCAACCCCGTGGCGATGTAAGGATGGGTTTGGGCGTCCACGTCCGGATTGACCCGCAACGATACCGGTGCCTTGACGCCCAATTCTCCGGCAATCCGGTTGAGCCGGTCCAGTTCTCCCTGGACTTCCACGTTGAAGCAACCAATCCCGGCTTGCAAACCTTGGCGCAATTCCGCCTCGGTTTTGCCGACGCCGGAGAAGACCACTTTGGCGGGATCGCCGCCGGCCTTCAGCACTCGTGCCAGCTCGCCCCCGGACACGATGTCGAATCCTGATCCCAAACGGGCCAGCACATTGAGCACCGCTAAATTGGAGTTGGCCTTGACCGCATAGCAGATTTGGTGGGGAAATTCTCCAAAAGCCTGGTCGAAAGCCCGCCAATGGCGCTCCAAGGTTGCACGGGAATAAATGTAAGCCGGGGTGCCGTGTTGAGCGGCGATTTCCGCCACTGGTACCTGTTCGGCAAAAAGCTGGTCTTGTTGATACTGAAAATAATCCACTTAATGTTTTTCCTGTTTTTTCTCTTGCTCTGGGGTTGGCAGATACAGTGGGCCCTTTTGACCGCAGCCGGCTAAAATCAGCGCC
>JALSQY010000340.1 GCA_026985035.1 Methylothermaceae bacterium | reverse complement strand
GGTGGTGACGGTTTCCGGCGCCACCCCCCGCAAATAAAACAGAGCAAAGCCAAAGGGCGGGGTCAGAAAAGAGGTTTGCAGATTCAAGGCAATCATCACTCCCAGCCAAATGGGATCCAATCCCATGGCGAGTAAGACCGGCCCGACAATCGGCACTACCACAAAAGTGATTTCAATAAAATCGAGGACAAAACCCAAGGCAAACATCACCGCCATGACGATAATCATTGCCCCAAGCGCGCCGCCGGGTAAGTCCGACAGCCACTCCACCACCATCTCATCGCCGGAAAAACCACGGAATACCAGGGAAAAAACCGAAGCGCCAATCAAAATCAAAAATACCATGCTGCTCACCCGGGTGGTGCTACGCATTACTTCCCGCAACCGGGGCAGATCAAATTGGCGTTTGAAGGCCGCCAGAATCATTGCTCCCACGGCTCCTACCGCCGCCGCTTCGGTAGGAGTGGCCAGTCCACCGAGGATGGATCCCAGTACCGCTACAATCAATACCAATGGCGGTAACAAGCCTTTCAATACCCGTCCCGGCAACCGGCTATCTGGATGATCGTCTTTTTCCGCCGCGGGCATCCAATCCGGCTTGAGCCAGGCCAGCACCAAAATGAATAGCAGATATAAGAAAACCAGTCCCAAACCTGGGAACAGCGCCCCGGCGAACAGGTCTCCCACGGCGACGGTTTTCGGTGCGAACACACCCATATCCAACTGGGCTTGCTGATAGGCTGAAGAAATCACATCCCCCAACAATACCAAAACAATGGAAGGAGGAATGATTTGCCCCAGGGTGCCGGAGGCGCAAATAGTCCCGCACGCCAAGGCCGGGCTATAGCGGCGCTTGAGCATGGTGGGCAAGGAAAGCAGCCCCATGGTCACCACTGTTGCTCCGACGATGCCGGTACTGGCCGCCATTAGCATTCCTACCAGGGTGACCGCCACGCCCAAGCCGCCGCGCAAGCCGCCAAATAACTCGGCCATGGTATCGAGCAAGTCTTCGGCAATCCGCGAGCGCTCCAGCATTACCCCCATGAATACAAACAAAGGCACGGCAATCAAGGTTTCATTGGTCATAATGCCATAAAGCCGGCTGGGCAATGCCTCGAGAAAGGCCGGATCAAACAGATCCAGCCGCCATCCCAGCCAGGCAAATCCCAACGCCGTGCCGCCCAGGGCGAAGGCCACGGGATAGCCCGTCAGCAGCACCAGGAATACAGCGCCAAACATGGTCATCGCCAAGGTATATTCGTCCCATTGGCTCATTCGTTTAGCGCCTTGTCATAACCTGCCATCACCAGCAGGGCTCGCAGACTCTGGGAGATTCCTTGCAGCATCATGGTAACGGCAAAAATCAGAATTACGCTCTTGAGCAGATAGACTGCTTGCAGGCCGCCGGCTTCCCGCGAGGTTTCATGTACCGCCCAGGCATCGTTCACATAATCCCAGGCGCTCCAGGCAATGAAGCCGCATACGGGCATCAACAGCACCCAAGCCCCGAGGAAGTCTATCAGTGCCCTCGGTTTGGGGCCAAGCCGCTGATACAGAATATCCACCCGCACATGGGCATCGTGTTTCAAGGTGTAAGCGGCACCCAGCAAAAACACCAGCGAATGCATATAAACCACCGATTCCTGCATGGCAATCCAACCCAGGTCGAAGCCGTAACGTAGAACCACCACCAAAAACGTCACCGCTACCATACCCAAGGTCAGCCACGACACAAGCCGGCCCAGCCATTCGCTGAAAGCATCGACGAGGGTGGCAAATAAAGCGATAATTGATAAGAGAACGCTCATTTCGCTGCCAGTGGCCGAAAACTTTACATTATAACTAGAATCTCCGCCTAATCAGAGTATTAAAGACAAGAATCCATGATCAAACCTGCCCATGCCTCCCTATCCCCCCGCCAACTTCGTTTGCACGCTATCGAAGATGGTTTGGCCTTCGAATCCACTGCCGAGCTGGAGCCGCTGGCCGGGGTGCTCGGCCAGCAGCGGGCGCAACAGGCGCTGCAATTTGGCATTGCCATGGGCAATCGCGGTTACCATGTTTACGTGATGGGCGAGCCCGGCAGCGGCCGCCTGCCGCTGGTGGAAACCACGCTTCGAGCGATCGCCAGGGATAAACCCACCCCGGCGGACTGGATCTACGTCAATAACTTCCAGCAACCCCGCGAACCCATTGCCATTGCCTTGCCATCTGGACAAAGCGTTTCGCTATCCCAAGATATCGATATACTCATCGACAAGTTGCTCGCCACTTTCCCCGTCGCCTTCGACAGTCCTTCCTACCAACGCCGCAAAAACCGTATCGAGCGGGAATTCAACCAGCGCTATAACCACGCCCTGGATTTGGTGGAACGCAAGGCTCTGGAAATGAATGTGGCGATGTTCCGCGACGGAGATCAAATTACCTTCGCTCCTAAGAGAGATGGCGCCCCCCTTGACGATGCCCAATTCACTCAGTTATCCGATAAAGAACGGCAAGCCTTTAATCAAACCGTTGACGAACTGGAGAGTTATCTCGCTGACCTGCTAGCCGAGCTTCCCCAATGGAAGCGGGAAGCCGCGGAAAAGCAGCGCGAACTGGACCGGCAAACCATCCGCCAGGCCATAGATCCCCTAGTGACACCCCTCGAGCTCAAATATCGTGCTATCAAGGAGATGACGGTTTATTTTTCCAGTCTGCGCAAGAATTTGGAAACCACGGTGCTGGAAAGACTCTGCGTGGAAGGGATGGATGAAACCACCAAAAAGAAATGGTTGCAGGATTTGTACGCCCCCAATTTGCTGGTCAGTCATGCTGCTAATGGTGGTGCGCCTGTGGTGTACGAGCCTCATCCCAATTACAGTAATTTATTTGGCCACCTGGAATACACGACCGAGCAAGGCATCATGGAGATCAATTACCGGATGATTTACGCCGGCGCCCTCCACCGTGCCAATGGCGGTTATTTGATTCTGGAAGCCAACAAACTATTCACGGAACCGATGGTTTGGCCCGCCCTGAAACGCGCCCTTCAGCGCCGTCAATTGACCATCGAACGGCCTCTGCCGGAACCTACCAACATGATCCCCGCCACTCTCAATCCCAAGCCGATACCGCTGGAGGTCAAGGTTATTCTCATCGGTTGCCGCGAGCATTTCTATCTGCTTCAACCCGCCGATGAAGAATTCAACGAGATTTTCCGGGTACTGGCGGATTTTGATGATGAAATTCCCATAACCCCGGAAACCATGGCATTGTTTGCCCGCTTTCTGGCGTACCAAAGCCGGCGGAACCAAACCGCTCCCCTTTCCAAACAGGCCGTAGCCAAGTTGGCCGAATTCAGCGCGCGCCAGGCTGAGCGGCAAAACAAATTTTCCGCTCGCTTGGGAGAAGTGGTTGACACCTTGTGCGAGGCGGAATGGTTCCGGCAGCAAGATCAAGAAACAATGATTGATGCTATCCACGTGGACCGGGCCATCACTGCCAAGGAAAGCCGGGAAGGTCGGCTGGCCCACGAAATCCTCGAAGAAACCCTGGCCGGCACCATTCTGATTGATACCGAGGGTGCGGCGGTGGGCAAGGTCAACGGCTTGACCGTATTTGAAACCGGTAAACTCAGTTTCGGCGCACCCGCCCGCATTACTGCCACGGTTTATCCTGGCTCCAAGGGCATCGTCGATATCGAGCGGGAAGTGAATCTGGGCCAACCTATCCATTCCAAAGGTGTGATGATCCTGTCCGGCTATCTTGGCTCCCGCTATGCCCAACATTTCCCCTTCGCCATCTCCGCCCACATCGCCCTGGAACAATCCTATGGTTACATCGACGGCGACAGTGCCGCACTGGCTGAAGTCTGCGCCTTGATTTCGGCCCTTACCCATATCCCTATCCAACAGTGCTTTGCCGTTACCGGTTCTTTGAATCAATATGGCGAGGTCCAGGCCGTGGGGGGCGTCAATGAAAAGATCGAAGGCTTTTTTCGTCTCTGCCAGGCGAGGGGGTTGAACGGCCAACACGGAGTCCTGATTCCGGCTGCTAACAGTACCCACCTGATATTGAAGGAAGAAGTCATCGCCGCTGTGGAAGCTGGACAATTCGCCATTTATCCAGTCACCACAGTGGATCAGGCGTTGGAACTGCTGACCGGCTGTAGCGCTGGTGTGGCTGATGTTCAAGGTAATTACCCGGAAGACAGCGTCAATGGGAAGGCGGTAGCAAGATTAAAAGAAATTGCCGAGATGTACGAACATTATGAAGAAGGGAAGGAGTCGCAAGCATAAGCCAAGCATGGTTTTGTTCTTTTTTCCTCCTTTGCTTTTCCCCCTTTCTTTAAAGGGGGATCGAGGGGGATTTGGAAAGCCAAGGCAATCTTGCTGTTGTTCCAATCCCACCAAACCTCCCTTTGTAAAGGGAGGCTTTTTGAAGGTGCCCTTCTTGCGTCCCTCCCCTTTCTCAAAGGGGGACTGAGGGGGATTTAAAAAGCCAAGGCAATCTTGCTGTTGTTCCAATCCCACCAAACCTCCCTTTGCAAAGGGAGGCTTTTTGAAGGTTACCTCCTTGCACCCTCCCCCTTTTTCAAAGGGGGATCGAGGGGGATTTGGAAAGCCAAGGCAATCTTGCTGCTGTTCCAATCCCACCGAACCTCCCTTTGCAAAGGGAGGCTTTTTGAAGGCTACCTCCTTGCGCCCTCCCCCTTTTTCAAAGGGGGACCGAGGGGGATTTGGAAAGCCAAGGCAATCTTGCTGCTGTTCCAATCCCACCGAACCTCCCTTTGTAAAGGGAGGCTTTTTGAAGGCTACCTCCTTGCGCCCTCCCCCTTTTTCAAAGGGGGATCGAGGGGGATTGTCACCAGATGCATGCAATCCGTCATCGATTAAAGTTTCTGCTGCAACTGCCGCCAACAAAGAAAATCCTTCTTTATCACTTTCGCGGCAAAAGGGGTGCAAAAATGGCGCAGAAAATTCTTTATATGCTGGTCCCAGGTGCCAACATTAGTCCTTTCGATGTTTCCTTGGCGGCAGATTCCGGCTATGACATGGTGATACCCTTGACGGGCATCAAAAACGAAGATGTCATTCCCATGATTCAAGATGCCATATTTTGCCGGGCGCCAAAGAACTTCAATAACACCGGGATTTTTATTGGGGGACGGGATGTGAATCTTGCCACCGATATGATTGACCGGGCCAAGAAAGCCATGGTTGGGAGCTTCCAGGCGGCGGTATTTGCTGATCCCAATGGTGCCTATACCACCTCGGCCAGCGTTGTGGCGCTGGTGGAAAAAACCCTGAAGGAACAACTGGGCAAAGGGCTCCAAGGATTAAAGGTGGCTGTTTTCGGCAGTGGCCCGGTCGGCCTGTGTTCCGGGGTATTGGCGGCTAAAGCGGGCGCCCACCCCTACTTTTGTCAGCTCACCGCAGACGAACCTGTCAGGGCCGCCAATCGGTTCTGTGAGCGCTACGAGGTGGAAATTCCATGGGTGAGTGCGGAAACCTACCGGGAAAAAATCGAAGCCATCAAAAACGCCGATGTGATTCTCTGTGCCGTCAAGGCAGGTATCCGGGTGCTCGACAAGGAAATTCTCGATCATGCTGCAAATTTAATCGTGGCGACCGATACCAATGCCGTCCCGCCCAGCGGCGTGGAAGGGATCAACGCCCATGACAAAGGTGTTGTGGTTGAAACCGCTGGCGGATCATTCAAGGGCATCGGTCCACTGGCGATTGGCAATCTTAAATACAAAACCCAATACGGTCTGTTTAAAAAAATGCTGGTTTCCGATAAAGCCGAGATGATAGATTTTGAGGATGCCTATCATTTTGCGGTTTCGCTATTGCATCAAGTAGAAGCCAAAGACACTGATCCATTAGAAGAAGTAGCATAAAAAAACAGCGCTTAATTGATCTGGCAGTAGATTCCAGCAAGTCCTGATACTGTCAGATCACCCTTTCCGGCCTTATCACAAGGCGCGGCACGCTGAACTTTCCCTCAGTTTCCCTTCAGGTTAGCGTTGTTATAAAGAAACCGTCACTAACGATGCCAGGAGGTCATTGCCATGGAAAAGAAAATCCTATTGCCCATCGTAGGATTCGGGCTTTTGCTTGGTCTGGGGGGCTGTGCCAACGTGAGCGGCCCTTACGCTTATCAAGGCGCTGCGGCAGGCGGAGCCATCGGCGCTGTGGCGGGCGCCCTGATTGATGATCATAACCGCTGGCGCGGCGCCGTGATTGGCAGTGCCATAGGTGGCGCCATGGGTGCCGCCACCAGCGAAATCGCAGCGCGCTCGGCACGGCATTCCTATAACAGCAACCAGCCGGTTTATTATCCTCGATATGAGGATAGCCATTATCACCGGGATGACTTCTATAGCCGGCGTTGAAGTCGGACAAAAACAGCAGGCCGGGACTAGCCTAACCGCCAGCTATGATAACGCGCCAGCCACCCCATGAGCCATGGTGGCGTGTGTGCTCTGCGCCAGACACCGGCGGCATATTTGTTGGCCTCCGCTAACGTGGGGTAAATGTGAATCGTACTCAGAATTTTGTTCAACCCCAGGCCATGCTGCATGGCCTGGATGAATTCGGCAATAAGCTCTCCCGCCGCTTCCCCGGCAATGGTCACCCCCAAAATCCGGTCCTTGCCCGGGGGAGTGAGGACTTGAACGAAGCCTTCTCTTTCCCCGTCCGTTATGGCGCGGTCTAATTCCTTTAACTCGTACAGACTGACTTCATAAGGTATGCCCTGGGCCTTCGCTTCCTGCTCATTTAAACCTACTCGCGCTATTTCTGGTTCGGTGAAGGTGGCCCAGGGAATTACCGAATAATCTATCCGGCTTTTCTTGAGGTTGCCAAACAGAGCGTTGACCACCGCAAACCAAGCTTGATGAGCCGCGGTATGGGTAAACTGATAGGGACCGGCCACGTCGCCGCAGGCGTAGATATTGGGATAGATTGTCTGGAGATATTCGTTGGTTTCGATGGTTCCTCTGGGCGTCAGGGCAATCCCTAATTCCTCCAGGCCAAAGCCTTTCGTGTTGGCAATGCGGCCGATGGCCACCAGCACTTGGTCGAAGGGGATAGGCACTTCTTTTCCTTGCCACCGGGCAAGCAGAATTTTCTCGCCATCCTCCCGATGAAAACGAACCGCCTGATGTTCCAATCGCACGTCAATCCCCTCGGTCCGGAAGCGGTTCATCAGCAGATGTGAGGCGCGCGGGTCTTCGCGGTGCAGTAAACGAGCATTTTTCTCCACTTGCGTGACTTTACTGCCGAGACGGGCGAAGCACTGGCTCAGTTCGCAACCGATAGGACCACCGCCGAGGACAAGCAAACGCTTGGGCAATTCACGCAGGTTCCAGACAGTGTCGGAGGTTACATATCCCACCTCTTCCAGGCCGGGAATGGGTGGTACGAAAGGCCGGGCGCCCGTGGCGATAATGATGGCACGGGTAGTGAGTGTGCGTTCTCCCACGGCGGTTTTCACCTTGACTTGCCAGGGAGAGACAATTTCCGCCTCTCCCTGGACAACCTCTACCCCCAACCGGGAGTAACGTTCTGCCGAGTCATGAGGTTCGACGGTTTTAATGACTTGCAGTACCCGCTCCATCACCTGGGCAAAGTCGAACTCCGCTTCCGCCTTGCGGATTCCCAGTTCGCCGGCACGCCGGATCTGAGCCAGCAGGCGGGTGGCGCGGATCAACGCCTTGGATGGTACGCAGCCGGTGTTGAGACAATCGCCGCCCATGCGGGATTTTTCCACCAATGTGACCTTGGCTTTCATCGCCGCCGCCAAGTAAGCCGACGAGAGCCCTGCCGAACCGGCTCCGATGACAATCAGGTTGCGGTCGAAACGCTGCGGCCTGGGCCAGCGGGCCAGGATTCGGCGCGTCTTGATCTTCTCAACCAGCCACTTGGCCATCCACGGAAACAATCCGAGCAGGGCGAAAGACCCCAACAAGGCAGGAGAGAGAATATCTCCGAGCGATTCGATCCGGGCCAGTTGCGTCCCTGCATTGACATAGACGATCGTTCCCGGCAGCATCCCCACTTGGCTGACCCAGTAAAAGGTACGCGCCGGCATAGCAGTCAGGCCCATTGCCAAATTAATCACAAAAAAAGGAAATACCGGCACCAGACGCAGGGTGAAGAGATAGAAAGGCCCGTCTCGGCGGATCCCGTCATCGATGGCCTGCAGACGATCGCCAAAATGTTGCCGCACCCAGTCACGAAGCACAAAACGGGCCACGAGAAACGCCAGGGTCGCCCCGATGCTGGAAGCAAACGAAACAATCACCGGCCCCCACAAAAGCCCAAAGATTGCTCCGCCAGCCAATGTCATTACCGCAGCGCCCGGTAGGGACAAGGCGGTAACCGCAATGTAGATCAACCCATACCACAAGGCAGCCAGAAAGGGATGGGCATTACGGTAGGCTTCGATAGCGGCCTGTTGTGCCTTTAGCACTTCCAGGGTGAAAAAACGTTGCAAATCAAATATAAAGAAAGCAGCCGTCAGACCAATCACGATTAGCAGGCTGAGCAAGCGGAGCCGATTCATTAAGGAATCTCCTTTGAAGCAATGAGTGTCAACAAACATTTATGATAATTGGTCTATTCAGTTGCTATCTTCTTACAGAGGGCGTTACAAAAGCCCATTCTTGGGCTTTTGTAACTCGGAATCGGAAAAATGCGATTTTCCGATTCCTCCATTTTCAATGGCTTACGATCATTGAAAATGGCGATGCATCCCTACATCGCAGCGGGTATCACCTTTTGCGACACCCGCTTACAAGGAGGAAATAAAACCATGCCTTTGGCCTTGGCCGGCGATTTCATCAGTCTCCCGGACCAGCCAGGGTCGGGCTGGGATTTGGAAGAATGGAACGTGTTAAAATCCATGACAGCCTCTAAACAAACCGGCGGATTGGTACGTTATCGTGACAACCTTTGATATAGAGAGAATGACCAAGATTGAACGGCTCCGGATAATGGAAATTATATGGAACTCCCTCCTCCAAGATGAGCGCGGTATAGAATCGCCCAAATGGCATGAGAATATTTTGCTAACAAGAAAAAAGAAGATAAAACAGGGAAAATCCCAGTTTCTTTCTTTGGAGGAATTGAAAGACTTCAATAAATGAATATCAAGCACATCCAAATATTATCGGATGCCTTGGATGATTTGCTAGATGGCAAGAAATTTTATGAGGAGCAGGGAAAAGGTGTCGGGAATTATTTTTGGGATTGCCTTCTATCGGATATCGAATCATTATTAATTTTCGGTGGTGTGCACAGCAAAATGTATGGTTTTCATCGGATGCTTTCTAAAAGATTCCCCTATGCAATCTATTACGACGTGGAAAATGAAATAGCCTATATCTTGGCCGTTTTGCCAATGAAGAAAGATCCATTCTGGATTGAGGCAAAAGTCAATCAGGCTAAAAAAGATTCTGGCTTGTCAAATGACATGTGATAAATAGTCAATTAAGGTAATCATGCGGTTTTTCAATATCTTCTTTTTAGTTGCCTTTGTGATCTTGGCCGGCTGCGCCAATTTGTCCACCTTCGAGCAACCCAGGGTTTCGGTGGTCGATGTTCAGCTCCGGGGGAGCAAGTTGCTGGCCCAGAAATTCCTGGTGACGCTTAGGATCGACAACCCCAACGATTATGGTTTCAAAATCAATGGCGCGGTGGTGGATGTTTTTTTGAACGACCAACCCTTGGCCCGGGGTCTGAGCAATCAAAAAATCAGCATTCCCAAATACGGCAGCGCTGACGTGAATGTTGTCGCTACCGTCCAGGTCCTGGATATGCTCAAGCAAATCATGGCCTTGGGCACTCAACGGGCCATCGATTACCAGGTCAAGGGACACATGAATGTCAGCCGCGGCTGGACCGGAGATATCCGAATTCCCTTCGAACAAAAAGGTGAATTGGATTTTTGGCGTTTCATCGGAGAACAGGCGGTTCCCCAACCGTTGAATGAAGACTATTGAGCCTTTGCGGGGGGATACCCATGGTTGCCAATCTGAATGAAAGTAAACATTGGACTTATCGAGACTATCTTCAGCTCGGTGATGACAAGCGCTATGAAATTCTGGCAGGAGAGTTACGCGATATGACCCCCGCGCCTTCCGTCAGTCACCAATGGTGCTCCCG
>JALSQY010000339.1 GCA_026985035.1 Methylothermaceae bacterium | reverse complement strand
GGCGCCGGATTGGACCGAAAGCCATAGCCATCGCTATGGCTTGAGGGAAATTCAAGCCCAGACGTGCCTGGACCAGCCAGGGCCGGGATAGGATTTGGGTCGGGGACAAAATGGATCTTGCCTTTTGTCAGGAATCACCCTGATTTATGTTTATACATCAGGTATTTATCCAGAGACCCAAAGCCGGCTGGTGAAATATCCGGGTTAACCACCCTGTCCAATCTTTGAAAAAACAGGGATCTTATTCTTCAGCACTGTCCGTTTGTCGGGCCAACCAAACCGCCACCACCAGAGAACCATCATCCGCCTTGCAAAATGTTTGCTCGCTGTCTGCAAAGCATGATATCCGGTCCAAATCCGTAGCCATTGAGCCTGCACTACTCCGTCTCCTGCCGGAGCAAAGGCATCCAGATAGGCGATCACCGTTTCCCGGGCCCGAGCCGCATGACCGCAAGCCAGATTATCAATGGACTGATGAAGGCGGACGATGGCCGGATCAATGCCCCAATAGGTCAATTCTTCGGCCAGGGTTTGATAAGTTCCCCCTAACCCGCTCAATTCTATGGCCAAATTCAAACCCAACAATTCCGGCAGGAACGCGCCGGGCAACTGACCAATGGCCAACAGAAAGGCCGGCAAATCAAAAGCACCATTGATAAATCCGGGATGATTGATAAATGCTTTGCTGTCAAAAGGAGGCAGTTCGATGGACAGTTCTGCCAGCAACTGCCTGTAAACATTGGCATGGTTTTGTCTAACCTTGCCCGCCCCCAATTCATCCCGGAAGATAGCCCAGAGGTTGTTCCCAATGGCAGGATATTGTCGCGCCACCAAAGCCGAATACTGTAACCAGGCGCCATCGATCAAAATTGCCGGCGCCAATTGCTCGATCCCCCAAACATAGGCTTCCCGGGAAAGTTTCGGGATTGCCGCTGCCTTGGGTGCCGAACGGTGTGCGTTTTGATACCAGCCATCGATAGTTTGCTTCAGCACTAGAGGCGAATAATGAAATTGGCTTTGACGCGCTTTTTTCCTGGCGCCCCTTAAAATTTTCTCCACATAAAAGTGGGCCTGGTCAAGGCATTGGGGGAAATTTTTACCTGTGAGCAAATGTAGATAAAGTTCAGGAATAGAACCGGTCTTATTGGTTTTTGACGAGATTTTGGCAACTCTTCGGGCGGCAATTGCCGGTGAGGTTATGCTTTTACTTGATGATGCCGGACCTTTCAGGCAAGACCGCCTTTCACTGAGCAGCCACTGTTTGATTATTTTGATTTCTTGCTTATTAAAGACCCCGAACATGGGGCCTTCAAAGGCAATGGAACGCTGAAAAAACCGGCTGTCATCAGGACATTCTAAATCAACAAAGGGTGACTCCAGAAAAGCCTTCAGAAACCTTTCGCCACTTCCCTCCCTTAGCTCGGAAAACCACGATTCCAACGAACGCCCCTGCCATTTCACCCGGTGGTGCAGACCTTTGCCATAACAGGCCTTTTGCCGAAATATCGACAACACTTGCCGGCGTAAGTCCTGCTTGAGTTCCCGATGCGCCTGCCAGGCATGGATCCACGCCGTTGTCCGATTGAGGAAAAAGTCTTTCCCCCGCCTTACCCGCTTGCTCGCTTCGCTGGAAAGGGGCTTCATCAGTAGGATTTGATTTATTGGCTGTGCAATTGAAGCGAAATCGCCGGCCGCGGAAGACGCCTCCAAACCAGCAGGGAAACCAAACAATCCACCACACAATTGAGTATAGGCTTGGGTCAAGCCAAGGATTTCCCACGGATAATACCTGCCCATCCGCCCCAAAGCCAGCAGGGTGGCGCCATCTTGCCAGATCACAGGATCAGAATGGATTTTATCCAACCAAGCGTAATGACTCACAACAGGGCTTAGGTCATTGAGAGAATACGCAGAGTGACGTGCTTGGGATAACCCTCGAACCTGGGATTGCACTCGCAGCCATGCCGAACCCCGCGGTGTATGGGCATTGGCCATGTGGACCACCGTATCCAGCCAACAGCCTTCGATCGCCCCCAACGGGGCGAACCAATTCCGCCAATGTTCCCATGCCAAATCGGCCGCCAGCGATTCCATCACCTCTTTTAAGTCTTCCAGTGATGGATTGGATTGCGGGCCAGCGTGGCGGTGGGAATCAAAAACTTCCGCCAACCAGGCTTGTGCTTCCCGATACCACTGTGGCTGCCACTGTAGTTGAGCCCAACGGTAATATCTCTTTCGAGCTGGCAACTTCAATTCAGGCATGGGGTTTTTGGAAAAGATAATCGCCAATCACCAGGGCATCCAGCCCCGAGGTCATAAACACCGCAACAGCATCTTCCACACTGTGGACAATGGGCTTGCCCATTTGATTGAAGCTGGTATTGAGCAGGATGGGCACCCCTGTTTGGCGATGAAATGCGCTCAACAATTGGTGAAACCTTGGATTCCACTCCCGGCGCACGCTTTGAACCCGGCCAGTGCCATCCACGTGCACCACTGCCGGTGCCCGGTTTGCTTTGGCACTGCGGAACCTCAAGGTTTTTTCCATGTAAGGTGAGACCTGATAATCCTGAAAATATTCCGCGCCGTATTCGTCCAAGATGGCCGGGGCAAACGGACGAAACGCCTCGCGGAACTTTACCCGGGCATTGAGTTTGTCTTTCATTTGCCGGTCCCGAGGATCGGCCAAAATGGAGCGGTTCCCCAAAGCTCTGGGACCGAACTCCGCCCGCCCCTGCACCCAGCCAATCAGCTTGCCTTCCGCCAACAGAGACGCGGCTGCCTCGCAAATTGTGCCTGGCAAGTATTCGCCAGAAAGTCCACCAAACCGAATCAAGCGCTGTAAGCGCCCGCTGTCGATATCACCGCCAACATAGGGTGAGAACCGGTCCCCGTCAGGAAAATCCGCGTCAGGATGATCCTGCCGCCATGCCAACCAGGCCGCTCCAAGGGCGGTGCCATCATCGGCCGGTGCCGAAGGGACATGTAATTGGGTAAAAGGGGTGTTTGCAAGCAATTGGCCATTGGTCACCGAATTCAAGGCACATCCTCCGCCCAATGACAGATAGTTGCAGGGGTGCCTCTCATGTAAATTGTTTATCAATTGAGTCACCAAGCGAGAAAAAAACACCTGTCCGGTCCTGGCTAAATCTGCCGCTTCCAGGACAGGCGCCTGCGGCTGCCGGCGGATTTTTTCAAAGGCTTGGATACCCGCCAAGATGGCGGTCAAATTCTGATGCAGCCCCAAACCCTCCACCCACAACATTTTCTCGAACTGCCGCAGCCAGGCTTCATTCACCTTACCGTAAGAAGCCAACCCCATGACTTTGCCTTCCTCACCCTGCCACCAATTAAGGCCACACAATTCGGTCAGCCACATATAAAAAAAACCGAGGCTGGCAATATTGCGGTCTGTATACAACGGCTTAATTTTTCCATGGTTGTAGTGATAGGCGGCAATAGCACCGCGCTCACCATAGGAATCGACAATAAGACACGCCGCTTCTGAAAAAGGGCTGCTCAGACATGCCAACGCCGCGTGGCAGTCATGATGATTGAAATACTTGAAATCCAACCGGGTCCCGGGAAAACACTCACACACCTGACGGACCAAATTGAGCCCTCCCAGCGAACGGCTCACATTCTGGCAAGCCAGCATGTGGAATAACTTGTATTTTTCCAGGAAAGTGGCGTAATCCCGGTAACCCCTCGCCATCAAGCCTGGCGCAGTAAAATAACCAAGCCAGCGGCTGACCGGTTCATACCAGGGCCGCCTTTTGCGCCAATTGAAAGCAATGACCCAGTGGGCTCTTGGATCACAATAACGCTGCAACCAGCCGCCAATCTGAGGGAAAGGATCTGGCGGGCAATTGAGCCCCCGTTTGTATTGCAACGACCGTTCGGCGGCTTCGGCGAAAAGAACAGTGCCCTTCTCATCCACAATGGCTATGGCAGGATCGTGATAAGTGACGCCCAGGCCGATATAGATTTTTTCCGGCATCGGTAAAACTCCTCTTGGCATAGTAATTCTCCCGCTACCGAATTAACATAGTAGCCTTAGAAAAATAATTGAATCTGTCTAAAACTTGTATTCTGAGGTGCCAGGGCCCTGCTTTCGCGGGTGTTGGCGGACCGGGCGGCCGCTATTAAGCCATCAGGAAAGAGATTACGCCGTCCCGCAGAAAGCAAGCCCTTGGGTGCGAAATTTACAGGCAGTTAATTGAAATGCTGTGAGGAAAAAAATCATGACCGAACCTGTCATTGCCAGTAAAACCCCCTTTCCAGTGGAAGTAGAAGCCGGAGAAACCTATTACTGGTGCGCTTGCGGCCGTAGCAAAGACCAACCTTTTTGCGACGGATCACACAAGGGCACCGGCATTACACCAGTTGCTTGGCAGGCAGCCAAGAACGAAACCGTCTATTTTTGCGGATGCAAACGTACAAACTCACCACCCATGTGTGACGGTACCCATAAAACTTTAGGGAACCTCTGAACAAGTCATCCTTGGCTTGTTCAATGAGCGAAAAACAAAAAGGTCTTGTGCAAGTTCAGATGAATCACATCAAACCCCATGTCCCCTGGCCGGACCTTGCCGAGAATGGCGTTCAGGTTGGCACCGTCATAATAAAGCAGTCCACCGGCGCGACGGACGATAGTCTCGAATTTCTTGAATCCGGCGCTCGAATACCCCCAGGGTGGATGGATTTGTCAGCATTATTCCGGCAGTTTGGGGGCCCACTGCCTGACGCAAGGCCCCTAAATCCAGGTCTCCGTGACGGTCGGTGGGAATTTCCCTTACTGTAAAACCACACATACTGGCAGAAGCCGGGTTGGTACCGTGGGCAGCATCGGGCACCAAAATTTCCGTGCGCTGATGATCCCCCCGGGATTGATGATAAGCTTGGATCATGGCGACCCCGGCAAATTCCCCTTGGGCGCCAGCGGCTGGCGTCAAAGAAATTTCCGCCATGCCGGTAATTTCCCGCAGGCTTTCCTGCAGCTCATACAAGCAGGCCAGCAAGCCCTGAACATAATTGACGCCTGCCGGTCTTCATCGGTGTGGGGAATGAAGGGCATGGCAGCAGTTCCGTCAGCTTTCTTCGCTCAGCAATTTGGCGTACTCTTCAGTATCCAGTAATGTTTCCCACGCCGCGGGATCTTGAGGTTTCAAGATGAAAATATGGGTACCGTAAGGATTTTCATTAATGAGTTCAGGCATATCGGCCAAAACTTGGTTGACATCAATGATGGTGCCTGCTACCGGGCTGTAAATATCCGCCGCGGCCTTGACCGATTCCACTACCGCGCAGGCCTCCCCTGCTTTCACTTCGCGGCCGGTTTCCGGCAATTCCACATAGACCAAATCACCCAGCGCTTCTTGGGCGTGATCGGTAATCCCCACGGCCAGATTGCCGTCGTCGCGCCTGCGAACCCATTCGTGATTCTTGGTGTATTTCAGTTCCCGTGGCACGTCACTCATGGTGATCCCCCTTGTCGGTTGCAATTTCAATCATGATTTTGCCGTGGCGAACGAACGGCGGTTGAACGATTTGAGCCAGTTTCCAGCAGCCGCGAATCTCCACTTG
Source organism: Methylothermaceae bacterium (assembly GCA_026985035.1). GTDB lineage: Bacteria > Pseudomonadota > Gammaproteobacteria > Methylococcales > Methylothermaceae > Methylohalobius. The sequence continues at coordinate 3,222 of JALSQY010000339.1, read as the reverse complement.
GCATTGTCGTTCCCCAGTAGTGGGCAAGCGCGCCAAGGCGATGGAACTCTGTAACGTCGGTGAGAAACCGCCGCTGGTAATTTCACCTTCCCCCGAAGCCAACTTTACTTTTTGTCCCCGCCGCAGCACGCCTGGCGCCTGTAAAATCAAGCCTGCCCGCCACCATTTCACCCCCATGGCCAATTGCCTTTCTAGGGCGGAACGGCCGATGAACTTCCGGTCCGGCGACTCTAGCGCCACCGTCCGGGCCAAGCCACATTCCAGCGGTGAAATATCTTCATCCATTTCCTGCCCATACAGGTTGAATCCCGCTTCCATCCTTAGTGTATCACGGGCCACCAAGCCGCAGGGCTGAACACCACACTCCAGCAGAGCCTCCCACAATCTGGGGGCTTGCTCGTTGGGCAACATCAATTCATAACCATCCTCCCCCGTATAGCCGGTTCTCGCCGCCATCCAACTTTCCGATTCGGCGAAAGCAAAGGGTTTCAAGGTTTTGACTTGCTCCTGCAACGCAGCGGGCAGATGTCCATCGGTCATTTCCCTGGCATTAGGGCCTTGCACGGCAATCATGGCCAGATCATCACGGAAGTAGATACCCACCTCAAAATCCTTGGCCTGGCGGTTAATCCACACCCAGTCCTTCTCCCGGGTAGCGGCATTGGTCACCAGCCTAAAATGAGATTCGTCACGGTAAAATGCCACCACATCGTCGATAATCCCGCCCTGCTCGTTGAGCATACAACTATAAAGTGCACGACTGGCCTGTTTTAATTTCGCCACATCATTGGCCAATAAGTAGCGTAAAAACTCTATTGCCCCGGTACCACGAATATCTATCCGCGTCATATGCGAGACATCAAACATCCCGGCATCGTGGCGAACCGCAAGATGTTCTTCGATCTCAGAGGTATAACGCAAGGGCATTTGCCATCCGGCAAACTCGACCATCCGAGCGCCCAAGCGGTGATGCAGGGAATTTAATGGCGTTTTACGCATAACCAAGACTCAAAAGACCCTTTTGAAAATCTGCCCCAAGCTTTTGACTTCCTTATCTTCCAGCACCCTCAACAAATATCCGATGGGCAGCAGAAGATGGGAGAGTCAACCTTTGCCATTCCTCTAACACAATTTTATCCTCGATGGAAGCATCATTATACTCTCCCTGTATATCCTGCAGGTGATTGAACAAAGCTTTCTCCTGTCCGCATGTATCATGCAGAGAAATTCCAACAAATAGCGGGTTTTTTAACATTCAATCCTGAGTTGTTGGATTGCTTTTGGATCACCGGCCAAAGACAATAGCTTGGAAGCATTTAAGCCTCTTGCAAACATTTGAATAATTTTTTTACTATTATTTTATCAAGACGAAAGGATTTAAAGTTTTTGTATTTGTAAATTACAGGTAACCCAGACAGCCATCTCAATACACCCAATCATCAATTGCCAATCAAAACATCATCTTTGACTTGTTAAAAAATGTTCTTAATCAAAGAAAATACCTTTATGAACATCACCAGTCACCCATGGATATCTTCTCTGTTTTTAATCTCACTATGTATGACTGCTGTCCTCATAGGTTACCATGAAACTTTTAAGTATTTGTCGGAAATATTACGATCCAATGGCGCATTTAGTTACGGGTATTTAGTTATACCCATATCTGTTTGGCTGATATGGCGTCAACGAACGGTCTTTGCAATTTTAAGACCCAACCCTAACTTAATACCATTGATATTAATTTTTCTATTGGGATTGATTTGGTTAACCAGCAGTATATTACAGTTCAAGTATATCGAACAGTTATCCGCTATTGGATTGTTAATAGCAATTGTTTGGTGCATCTTAGGCAATTCAGTATTTAAACCGCTTGCGTTTCCGTTATGTTTCTTGCTTTATTTAGCACCTCCTGTAACCATCCATAATCAGCTTGTTCCTATCATGATGGATATTACATCTGATATTACTGAGATTCTATTGGAAAAAACTGGGGTGGTTTTTAACCGGGAAGGAACCACGTTTTACCTTTCAACCGGCAGCTGGTATGTAGCTCCAGCCTGTAGCGGAACCCAATATTTGATTTCATCTATCATCATGGGAAGTGTTTTTGCATATATTGCGTACAAGAGCTGGATCAAAAGAGTAGCATTCATATCAATATCCATATTGATTCCAATAATCGGCAACAGCTTGCGTGTTTATGGCACCATAATGTTAGGTCATATGAGAAATATACAGTCAGCACTTTATTTTGATCACGTTTTTTACGGGCTGATTTTTTTCGGGCTGATGATGACTGTCACGCTTTTCATTGGTAGTTTTTGGTGGGAAGAAGAAAGGGGCGTAGAAGCCAAACCAAAAAACCATATAACCAGGGAAGCCATCAATAACGGATACAATAAAATATTTAATCTCAACTTAATAAAGACAGGAGTATTGGCAGTTTTATTAATAGCAATATGGCCTGCCTTCAAGCACGAAATTCAAGAGGCAATACCAGCAGCAAATAAAAACCTTAAGATACCTTTGAATATTGGTGGATGGTCAGCAGATTTTGATCGTTCTTTGACATGGTACCCTGTAATCACAAAGGCCACTTCAGAAAGGTTCCAAACCTACAAAAAAGGAAATAATAAAATTATGCTTTATATTGGGGAATTAAAGCCATTTTCCAATATATCTGATATATCCCCGTTTGGCAGCATACGTAATCTGGAAGCTCAAATGAAAATCATAAGAAGGCGCGTATTACTCCAAAATCATAGTTTTGACGTAAATGAAAGAGACACCCAAACCATTGACTTGAAATCAGGAAAAATTCAGCCATTACTAGCTTGGTATTGGTTTCACATAGATAAAACAAATACCGTCAATAGCAGCAAAGTCAAGGTGATTGAAGCACTGTCTGCAATCAAAGGCGCTGCAAAACCTGTCTATCTTGTTATATTAGTTACGCCCATCAAGCATGACATCGAAGAAAGCCGCAGGTTACTATTATCTTTTTTACATGACACACTTCCTGGCATTGAGAATAACCTTTAAAATTTTTTCTGAAATGAAATATTCCTGAATCCGTAACTGTCAAGACACGCGAGATTATTTAAGAAATCGCTTTACCTATAATTAACAAACATGCCTTTTCCAAATCCAGATTCAACGCGTGCTTTCTCGCATTATCCGACATTTTCTTCCAAGTCTTGCGAACAATTTCGATTGTCTTTT
>JALSQY010000338.1 GCA_026985035.1 Methylothermaceae bacterium | reverse complement strand
CGTTTCGACCGCCAGGTAACCGTCGGTTTGCCCGACATTCTTGGCCGTGAGCAGATTCTTAAAGTGCATTTGCGCAAAGTGCCCACGGCGGATGACGTGGATGCCAAGGTTATCGCCCGGGGTACGCCTGGATTCTCCGGTGCGGATTTGGCCAATTTGGTCAACGAGGCTTCCTTGTTTGCCGCCCGCGCCAACAAGAAGTTGGTGGATATGGGAGACCTGGAAAAGGCCAAGGACAAGATCCTGATGGGTGCCGAGCGCCGGTCTATGGTCATGAGCGAGGAAGAAAAGCGGATGACCGCCTATCACGAGGCGGGTCACGCCATCGTCGGGCTCAAGGTGCCAGAACACGATCCAGTGTACAAGGTAAGCATCATGCCCCGGGGACGGGCACTGGGTATTACCATGTTCCTGCCGGAAAGGGATCAATATTCGGCCTCCAAGCGCAAGCTGGAAAGCCAGATCTCCAGCCTGTTCGGCGGGCGCCTTGCCGAGGCTTTGATCTTCGGTCCCGATGCCGTTTCCACGGGCGCCTCCAATGATATCGAGCGGGCAACCGATCTCGCCCGTAACATGGTGACCAAGTGGGGTTTGTCGGAACGGTTGGGGCCCTTGGCCTACAGCGAGGATGAAGGTGAGGTTTTCCTGGGCCGTTCGGTGACCCAGCATAAAATGATGTCTGAGGAGACCGCGCGCATGATCGACGAGGAAATCCGCGCCGTCATCGACCGGAATTATGAACGGGCGGAAAGGATTCTGAAGGAAAACATGGACAAGCTGCATATGATGGCGGAAGCTTTGATCAAATACGAAACCATTGATCGCAATCAGATTGACGCCATCATGGAAGGCCGCACGCCTCCGCCACCCAAGGATTGGGAAGACACCCCCCCGAGTGAGGGTAAGCAAACCAAGGCCGAGGATGAAGAAGGGAAAGAAAAGCCTGAAACCTCATCTGGTGTGACTCCCTTGGGAGGGCCGGCAGGGCAGCATTTTGAGTAAATTGTAACCTGTCTTGATCACAGGTCCCCTATAAAGCCCCGCTTCTTCATGCAAGAAGCGGGGCTTTTTTTGTGCGGTTTAAGCCATAGTTCACTCACCATGGCATATACTTAGAAAAATGCCTGATTTGGTTTCAACAAGGGGGAACGTCAATGGCGAAAAAGTATTTTGGTACCGATGGTATCCGCGGCAAAGTCGGGGAAGCACCCATCACTCCGGATTTTATTCTCAAGCTCGGTTGGGCGGCGGGACAGGTCTTTAAGGACCACGGATCTGCCCAGGTATTGGTCGGGAAGGATACCCGGATTTCTGGATATATGTTTGAATCTGCTCTGGAGGCCGGATTGTCCGCTGCCGGTGTCAATACCCAAATGCTTGGCCCCATGCCTACGCCAGGAATCGCTTATCTTACCCGCACTTTCCGTGCCAAGGCTGGCATTGTTATCAGTGCCTCTCACAATCCCTATCCCGACAATGGCATCAAATTCTTTTCCACTGAAGGCACCAAGTTACCCGACAATATTGAAGAAGCAATCGAGGCCAAACTCGAAGTACCCATGACTACGGTAGCCTCCGATAAATTGGGCCGGGCGGTGCGGGTGGAAGATGCGGCAGGGCGCTATATCGAGTTTTGCAAGAGCACCGTGCCCGCGCGCATGGATTTGACAGGCATGCACATTGTTCTGGATTGCGCCAATGGCGCGACTTACCATATTGCCCCCCATGTTTTCCGGGAAATGGGCGCGACTGTCGATTGTCTTGGGACTCAGCCTGACGGCCTGAATATCAACCGGAATTGCGGTTCAACGCATCCAGAGGCATTGCAAAGGGCAGTCGTGGAATTCAATGCCGATTTGGGTATCGCTTTTGATGGCGATGGC
>JALSQY010000337.1 GCA_026985035.1 Methylothermaceae bacterium | reverse complement strand
ATCCAGGTTGTCTTCAATCCTTTTTTCGAAGTGGCGGACAACCTTGCCAGCTGCTGGATGGTACGCGAAAAAATGGAAGGGGACTTCCTGTTGATTAATGGCGATACGTTATTCGAGCCTGCGTTGGCGGAAAGGTTACTGCAGGCGCCCCGGCAACCCATTACTTTGGCCCGGGATGAAAAGCCCCATTACGATGATGATGACATGAAGCTGATCCTCGATGGCGATCAATTGCTTTCCATCGGAAAAAAACTGCCAATGGACAAGGTCAATGGCGAATCCATTGGTATGATCCGTTTTTTTTCGGAGGGTGCTGGACTATTCCGCCAAACCATAGACCGGTTGATGTATGACCCTGCCTCTCTGCAGAGATGGTACTTGTCCGTCATTGACGAGATTGCCGCCGAAACCGGCTCTGTATGGACGTGTTCCATCCAAGGGTTGGAATGGGCGGAGATTGACTATCCCTTGGACTTCAAGCACGCCGAAGCCATGGTCGGCAATTGGAGTTGGCCGCAGGCAGCCTGGGAGCAAGTCCAAAATCTGGCATCACCTTAGCTTTCCCCTATTGGCGGAAGCAATTCTGTTTTCATTCCGCATGTTGCAGCAACTTCTGATTTCATCAGAGATTGCCTGGATTCTCCGTTGGTCAACAATGGTACGAATAAAACCATTGTTTGCCTCGATCAACACCTATCAATTTGCTTTCCCGGACCTCTCCACCAGTACTGATAGGTGGTAAGGTTTGCTACGTAACCTGGTAGTAACTTCTTCTGCAGATGGCATAAAATGGGGCAAATGTTTAATGGGATTCCTGTTTTGTTCACATTGTGAGCCAGCAATATAAAACAATAAAATCATAAACCATGCCAGGAGGAGTGTGCGATGCAAGAAATGCAAGACATCAGTTTAGTGGTCTTTCAGTCTGCGGTAATTGTCAGTTTGCTGTTTTTAGCCGTGGGTCTGGCAAAGCCCAACTGGTTTATCGGTTGGATGAAGCGGCCCAGACCTGTGTATATTTTTTATGTGGGCGTGCTGCTTTTTTTGATTTCCTTCACGGGCTTGGGGCTCAAGGTGGGCGATGCATTGCCGGCAGCCGTTTTAAAGGCTTTGGTATTGTTTTCCGTGCTTTTCCTGGTCGTGGGATTGATCAACCCGATTTGGGTATTCGGTTTCCAAAAGGCAGATCGTTTTTGGGTCATGACGGTATTTGCCGTCCTTTTCATGGGATTTATGACATTACTTGGCCCTTATCTCAAAGCCAACAGGGAGCAAAATCAAGCGCAACAGCAACAGGGAGTGGAACCTTCATTGCCGGAAGCCGCCAAACCCGCACCGGAATCAACCGTAACAAAGCCGGCGTCTGCCGCGGAATAAAATCTGGTAATTCATGATATCAACTCGACAGTTCATCGTTGTTTGGGGAATGACCCTCCTTTCCGCCTGTTCCTTGGATCCTGTGTTTGGGCCGTCCCCGGCTAATTCTCCAAGGCAAGCCTACCCGGCCCAACAGCGGGGGCCAAAGCCCGTCACTGTAGCGCCTCGCCCCGAATCCCGGATGCCGGAAGTTGCGCAACCACAACCCTCCTCACCGGCGGTGATAGCGCTTATGCAGCAGGCCGCAAACGATCGCCGGAAAGGCAATCTGGATCTGGCGGTATCCCGGCTGGAAAGGGCGGTACGGATTCAACCCCGGAATCCCCGGTTGTGGCATGAGTTGGCCGAGGTCCGATTACAGCAACATCAACCCCGGCTGGCGGAGGAGTTGGCTAAAAAGTCCATCGCCTTGGCCCAAGGCAACAAAGGATTGATTCAGAAAAACTGGCGTTTGATTGCCAAAGCGAGAGAAATGAACGGCGACATCAGCGGTGCCCGCCGCGCAGC
>JALSQY010000336.1 GCA_026985035.1 Methylothermaceae bacterium | reverse complement strand
ATCAACACCCGGGGCTTGGCATAGCGGTCCGCCACCGGCCCCACCCAGGGAGCCAACAATACAAATGACACCAAAAACACGCTTTGCAAGGCAGGGATGTACCAGGCGGGTAACTCGGGATCATGCAACACCAGCGCGATGGTAGTGAACAAAATGGCGTTATCGGCAAAGGCCGACAGAAACTGCGCCCCCAGTAAAAGAAAAAAGGCGCCTTTGGAATTTTCTTGTGGCTTTGCCGGCTTTGCATTTGCCTGCCGTTGTCTTGTTTCCAGGTTCATGATGCCTCCATGAGGCGGCTTTCCACTTGGGTTTGTAAATGGCCATAGTCAATCTTGCCGCTGCCTAATAAAGGCAGGCTTTGCAGACCGATAATACGCTTGGGCAGCCACAATTCCGGCACCCCTTCGCGCTGTGCCATGCGGCGCAATTCATCCAACTGGGCGCCGGCAAACTCCGTCACCAAAATGATTTGTTCCCCTTTTCCGGCATCGGGCAGGGTTACTGCTGCATGATGGCAGTCCGGCCATGCTTTGCAAGCCAGTTCTTCCACTACCACCAAAGACACCATTTCTCCCGCCACTTTGGCAAAACGCTTGGCCCGGCCCTGGATCGTCGCGAAACCGTCATCATCGATGACAACGATATCGCCGGTATCATACCAGCCCTCACCCAGTTCTGAGCGGGTCGGGACCAGTTTTCCCGGCTGTTCCGACAGCACATAGCCCAACATGATATTGGGCCCCTTGACGAACAGCCGCCCTCCTTCTGGTATTCCCGAGACAGGCTGCAATATCCTTTCGATGCCAGGCAAAAAACGCCCAACGGTCCCAGCCCGGTAGTACATCGGCGTATTCACCGCCAATACCGGGCTGGTCTCGGTCGTGCCATAGCCTTCCAGAATCCGAATGCCGAATTTGTCCATCCACAACCGCCGCACCTCTTCCTGGAGTTTTTCAGCTCCGGCGAATACATAACGGATACTGTAAAAATCATAAGGATGCGCTTGTTTTCCATATTGATACAAAAACGTATTGGTGCCGAACATCACGGTGGCGTTAAGATCATAGGCTATCTCCGGCACTACCTTGTAATGCAGAGGGTTGGGGTAGAGAAAAGTAAACATGCCGGTGGTCAGCGGCAACAGCAAACCAGCGCTGAGGCCAAAGACATGAAACAGCGGCAACACATTCAAGATCACATCCCGCTGGTTGAAATCAATCACAGCCCCCAGCTGGGCGCCATTGGCCAGTAAATTCCCATGGGACAGCAGCACACCCTTGGGCGTCCCCTCCGAGCCCGAGGTGAATAACATCACTGCCGGTTGATTCCATTCTTCGGGGGCGCTTCGATACCAGAAACCGGCGCCCAAGGCACGAAAATAACCCCATAATTTATCGGCAAAGGTGAATTTGGCCGCTTCCTCTTCCAAAAAGCAGATCTCGACCCCTTGTTGCTTCAAACACGCAATCACGTTTTCCAATTGAGCCATGGAGACGAATTTGCGAGAAGTGATCACTGTGGTGATTTCCGCCGTGGCACAAGCGCTGGCGACGCCTTTAACCCCGCCGGTGTAATTGAGCATGGCTGGAATTCTTCCGCTGATTTGCACCGCAAACAACAAGGCAACAGTGTTGGCGCTGCCGGGCAACAACAGACCCACGGTGGAACCTGCGGGAATATTGCCCTCCAGAATTTTTGTCATCAAGACAATGCGTGTTATCAGTCCCTGATAGTGCAGCGGCTGACGAGTCACGTCTTCCAGTATTTTTTTCCGCCTGCCGTGTAATCGCCGCGCATCCAGCAATGCTGAAAACAAGGTCTTGTGGGTATTGCAGGTGAGAAACAACATTTCGGTCATCAAGTCCGCCAGCTTCAATCCCGCCTGCTTGCGCCGCTCCGCGCCTTTCAATTCCGGAGGGGGGCGGATATCCGTTGGCGGCAAGACATGCAAGGCAATTTTTGGCAGCAAACGCCGCCTGACCCGGCCTTTAAGTTTCGAAAAGACAGTGTATTGAGCGCCTTCGATTCTCACTGGCAGGACCACGGCTCCCGCTTTATCAGCTACCATGCCGGCGCCATCGTAAACTTTCATCAAGGTGCCCGTCACTGTAATCCGCCCTTCAGGGAAAATCACCGTTCGTTCCCCCTGGCGCAAGTGTTTGATCAACGCTTTTAACGAGGAAGTATTGCTGGGGTCCAGAGGAAATACCCGGGCCAACCGCAAAAAGGGCCGGACCCAGGCCAATTGGGCAATCCGGGTATTGATGGCAAAGGTCAACGTTCCAGGCAAAAACGCCCACAACAACACAGGATCGAGGAATGAGGCATGGTTGGCAACAATCAGAACTCTGCCTTGGGTGTTCTGGAAATGTTGAATACCATCCACTTCCACCCGGAATAACAATCGTAATAACTCTTTCATGAATAGCTTAAACATCACCTTCCTCTTCTTTTTGGATTTATCCATACGCGCAATCGCATTGAACAGTGTTCAATATAGCTTTTGTTTTTATGCCGTACAAGAAAAAATTGTCAAACCAGACCGAACCCCATAAACTAAAGTTGGCACTTCATAAAGCTTTGCCATATTGCTCGTTTCCACCAGAAAATTGAATTTACCCTTCAAACCAGTGCGTTAAAAAAGTATTTTCTGGCCCAGGAGCACAATATGATTTTCATTTCCTATTGATTAAGTGGCGCGCTTCGGCATAAGGATAGTTTACGATGCAACTGAGTTTTGTTACTCGATATATCTTCATTTTTGCAACCCTGTTGATAACGGCGCTTGCATGCATCAGCGCGTTTTTCTGGATTCAATTAAAGGCTTTCAATCACCGCGTCGAAACTGCACGTGCATCTTCTCTTCAAACCGAACTGGCAACTCAGTTTAAACGTGAGAACGCCGCCCTTGCCCGGTTAATCGCCGCCCAGATTGCACCTTCATTGGCACACAAAGACTTTGCCAAAATCCACCAGATCCTGGAACCTGTGATTCATGCAAAAAGCTTGGATTTCCTTTCGCTGTATGACCTCGATAACCAGTTGGTTTATAACGGCTACAGCCTTGAACCGACACCAAAACAGCGCCCCAAAGAACCAATAGCGCCATCTGCTTTGGCAACCGGTCAAGAAGAACATGGATTCCAAGTGGTTACGCCAATACTCTGGGATCAACAACCCATCGGCACATTAGTTGTAGGCTTTACTGGAAAGACACCGGCGCCCATCGCTTCCCGTATTGAAAGCAACTGGCACCAATTAGCCAAGGAATTTCAAAACAAAAGCATTAAGGGTCTTCTTCTGCCACTTATCGTTTTGTCAGTGATTGGCATATTGCTTGTCTGGTACCTGACACGCCAGTGGATCCGCCCCATAAACAAAATGTTGGTCAGAATCCAGCGGCACCTGCATCCCGAAGATAACCGAGATGAACTGGGGTGTTTGGAAAAGTCAATGGCCTTTCTGAGCCTTGACTTGAAAAAAGTGGCCGATACCAGAGACTTTTTGGAGCGCATTTTGGATCACATGAGAGAAGCGCTTTTTGTCTTGGATCGAGAGCAAAAGATTTGCTTTGCCAATCGCAGCGCTTGTCAACTGACGGGTTGTGCGCCTGCGGAATTGATTGGCAAACCTTTCCTTGACCGGATTGCGCCACTGGATACCCCAATTGAATTCGCCAAAGAATCCGATGGCTGCCAACAAGCTCAGATACGGCGCCAAAAAGGCGATTACCTCCCTGTTGCCTTGCGTTGGAACCGAAGCGACAAGGGGGAAATTATTTGTATAGCCGAAGATATATCAGAACAATTGCGTCAGGACAAGGAGCGCCGCCTGGCGGCCAAGGTGTTTGAAAATTCTTCCGAAGGCATTGTCATCACGGATCCTGCCGGCACCATTCTCACTTCTAATCCTGCTACAACACGCATTGTAGGTTATAGGCCAAATGAATTGCACGGTGAATCTCTGAGCAACCTGTTTGCCGATCAAAACCGCATTACTCTTGCAGAAATTTTTACTATTGTAGAAAAAAAGGACCGCTGGGAAGGGGAAATATGGATGCGTTGCAAGGAGAACAGCATTGAGCCTTTTTGGCTCACCATTACTCTAATTCGCGACGGCCATGGCAGGATTACCCACTATGCAGTGATTTTATTGAATTTAAGCGACAAGAAAGCCGCGGAAAAAACCATTTACCAGCTCGCTTATTTTGATCCCCTCACTCAGCTGCCCAACCGGCTTCTTTTTCAAGACCGCCTGCAACAAGCCCTTTTAGTGGCAGAGAGAGAAGGTCTGAAAGTGGCGGTCTTATTCCTTGATTTGGACCGTTTCAAAATCATTAACGATAGCCGTGGCCATGCGGCTGGAGATGCGCTGCTTCAAGCGGTCGCCAAGCGCTTGCAAGGTTGTGTCAGGCGGGAGGATACCTTGGCCCGGCTGGGCGGCGATGAATTTGCCGTCATCCTTGGACCGATCAAACATCCAGAAGAAGCGGCCGTGGTAGCGGAAAAATTATTGGCCACCCTTGCCCAAGCCTTCGCGGTGGAAGGCTATCAATGCTTTACCAGCGCCAGTATCGGCATCAGTCTGTTTCCCGATGACGCCACCAATTGCGAGCAATTGCTCAAGCATGCCGACAGCGCCATGTACCATGCCAAAAACAAAGGCCGTCACCGCTTTCATTTTTTCACCCGCGAACTCAACGCCGTGATTGCGGAACAAGCCGCGTTGGAACATGATCTCCGCCAGGCAATGGAAAGAAAAGAACTGCAACTTTATTATCAACCCCAATGGCACCTGCAGACTGGCCGCATCATCGGCATTGAGGCTTTGCTCCGTTGGCACCACCCCCGAAGGGGCTGGATACCCCCCAAAATATTTATTCCCCTGGCTGAAGACTGTGGCTTGTTTGACCATTTGGGAGAGTGGGCACTCCGCAGTGCTTGCCGGCAAATGGCCAGATGGCTAGAAGACACCGGCATGAATTGCAGCATTGCCGTCAATATCTCTGCCCGGCAATTTCATAATCCGGCGCTGGCGAAAAAAATCGAAGCGATTCTCAACGAAACAGATCTGCCTCCCCATCATCTGGACCTGGAACTGACGGAAACAGTACTCATGGAAGATATTTCCGAGGTCATGGCCACGCTTCAACGCATGCACGAACTACAAGTCCGCCTCACGATTGATGACTTTGGCACCGGTCATTCTTCGCTCAACAATCTCAAACGGTTTCGACTGCATCGCCTGAAAATAGACCGTTGTTTCATTGCGCATTTGACAGACAACCCCAACGATGCGGCTATTGTGGAAACCATCATCGCCCTTGGCCAAAACCTGGGGATGTCGGTCCTGGCGGAAGGCGTGGAAACCTTGGCCCAAGCCGATTTCCTCAAACAACGGGGCTGCCTGCTCGGGCAGGGATGGTTATTTTCCCGCCCGCTGGAAGCCAGTCAAATTGGAGAACTGCTGCGGCAATATGGCAATGCCTATTCAATGCCCACCAACCAGCCTTGCAAATAATAATGCAGCAAGGAATGGATCAATTGTTTCGCTTCATCCGCGCCAGCCACATCCAGCTTGCCGGTAATGGACAATACCACAATGCCATGTACCCCGCCCCATAGCGCCCTCGCGGATCGCTGGATTTGTTCGCTTTCCATTCCGGGCGACAGACGCTTGAGTTGCCCCTCAACCAAACCGAATGATTCCGCGACTTGACTGCGAAACCAATCCGGCAGAGATTGATCGTCTGGCAGGTGATGTTCGAACAACAAGCGCCACAAATTGACATGCCGGCATGCAAATTCATAATATGCCATTCCCAACGCTTGGATAGTTTGCTCTGGGGCCGTTACCTGGTCGGTGGTGGCGCGCAGGGCTTGATGGAGCCGCCTTAAAGTCCGCGCATTGACCTGCAAAATCAAATCATCCAGATTTTCGAAAACCAGATACAGGCTGCCGGCGGTGTACCCGATGCAAGCAGCGATTTTCCGGGTACTTAACGCCTCGCTGCCTTGCTCGGCAACAATTTTCTCTGCCGCATCCAGTGCCTTCTCCCTAAGCTCTTCACGAGTGTACTGACTACGCCGCGCCATTTACCACCGGCGCTTGAAAAAACTGATCGGAAAAACCCCGTTCCGATTGACCGGCATACGGAGACTATCGCGGATTGGAAATGACCCGTGATGCATTTTCCAATAAGCACATGGGGTTTCCACGATGCCCTGAAGTGAATATTCTAAAGCCGGATTTTCTGCAGAACGCCACTTCACGCTGTTTGACCCAGTTGATCTTTTTCGCTTTCTTTATGCAAGAGTTCCACCATGTCGCTTAATCCTTCAGACAGCATGGAAATCGTATCATCCAGGCTCAGCATACCCACCAGAGCCCCGCGGGAATCCACCACGGGCAAACGCCGCGCCCCGGCCTCGCGCATCTTTTCCACCGCCGAGTGGATATCTTCGGTTTCCAAGGCCGCGCCAAGGCCGGTCGTCATTACTTCGGAAACGGTAATGGCATCCCCGGATAATCCTTCCGCTCCGATTTTCAAAGTGATATCCCGATCTGACAATACACCCAGGGGAACGATAATTTTTTCAACTGATTGGGTTTCGGAAGCAGTCACTTTTTCTTTAGCCCGTTTTCCCCAACCCAGCTTTTTTTTCGGTTTGGCAGAAGCCTTATCAGCAGGATTGTAAGCCTGTTCCTCCACTATCAGCAGGCTTCTGACGCGTTGATCGCGCATGAAACGGGCGGCGTCGGCTACTGTCATATCCGGCGGAACGGTCACCACCTGATGTTGACAAATGTCCCGGACTGGCCGCCATGCCCGCCGGTGGGGAACATATTTATAGAGTTTGTGGATCATTTCCAAAAACCACTTGGGCTTGAAAAGAACGATATAGAAGAGCAACAAATCCGCTTCCGGAATACCGATGGTTATCTCATCGATAATCATGATGATGATCGTCCAAAAAATAACCTTGCCTTTATAGGAACGCTCTTTTTTTGCTTTCTTGCCTTTTCCTTTTTTTGCCTGATCTTGTTCCGCCATCTTATAAATTCCAATATTTTGAATTGCCTGTCTTTTAGAGAACCTCTGAACAAGTCATCCTTGGCTTGTTCAGAGAGCGAAAAACAAAAATTGTGATTTTTGTTTTTCTCACCAAGTCAATCCCTTGCAGGGACTGACTTTGGCGGCACATCCCTGCGCCGCAGGTAGGGCAATCGCATGACCACCTTTTTTCCATCCGTGCTTGATGTGGCACAGCCTTGAAGCCCATCTCCCCTTGGGAAGAAGGGTTGGGGTGAGGACTTAAGCGGACGAAAGCAACGGTGTTTTCCCCTCACCCCCAGCCCCTCTCCCAGAGGGAGAGGGGAGATAAGTCGATTCATGCGATCGTCCTGGTGCCGCAGGAGTCTCTGGCTTAATCAGAGGCTCCTTAAGGTAACTTCAACATTTGCGATTGCAGAATAAGTCTTCGATGGAGACATTCAGAGCCTGTGCGCTTCAAGAAGCCGCTGGCAACAATCATCCCCGGATCACTTGTGATTCTTTTTGGATCTCGCGCTGCAATAGTTCCACCATATCGTCCAGGCTGTCGGACAGCATGGCAATGGTGTCATCCAGACTGATCGTACCCAAAAGCCCGCCCCGCTCATCCACCACAGGCAGTTGGCGGGCGCCCAGCCGGCGCATTTTTTCCACCGCCGCATGCACCTCTTCCCGGGCTTCTACAACTTCCAGATCCGAGGTCATCACCTTGGCTACGGGTGTGGATTCCCAAGGCAGGTCTTCCGCTTCTATCCTCAAGGCGATATCCCTGTCGGTAATGATGCCCAGTGGCACTTGAATTATCTCCGCGCCTGATTTCCCCCCTTTTGTATTTTTTTTCTTGGATGCTTTTTTTGCCCTTTTCTCTGCCGCAATTTCTTCCGGGGACGGTACATATTTTTTTCTTTCAATGACAATCAAGCTTCGCACATGTTCATCGCGCATCTGTCTGGCCACTTCAATCACCGGTGTATCAGGCGTAACGGTCACCACTTGACGGTGACAGATATCACCCACCGAGTGCCAGGACTGGCGATGGGGCACATATTCATACACCCGGTGGACCATGGTCAGCAACCAGCGCGGCAGAAAAAGCAACAGCGCGACAATAAAGACTTCCGCCAAAGGAACGCCAGGGCTGATTTCGTCTACGATCATGAAGACGAAGATCCAAATCAACGCTTTCTTTTTGTAGGATCGTTCTTTCTTGGGTTTTTTTACTGATTGCTTTTTCTTCACCAAAGCTTTCTCGGCCATCTTTCCACTATCTCTTTCAACTCGTTTATGTCACAGTTATTTATTGGAACCTAGGGAGCCTCTGATTAAATCAGAGGCTCCTGCGGCACATGGATGTACCGCCAAACCAATTCACTATAAGTGATTGATTTTGTTAGAAAAAATTCACAATTTTTGTTTTTCGCCCTCTGAACAAGCCAAGGATGACTGGTTCAGAAGTTCTCTAGTGCAATCTCACCGTTTATCATGCCTTTAAACCCAAGTGAATCATTTTCGGTCATAAAACACCAGCCGCACAGAACTTCTCCAATAAAATTCACATCAAACCATGGCATTGTATGATGCAGGGAGAGGCTTTGGAAAGTATATTTCCATTTTATAATAGACACGGGCCGCCCGTTAAAATATAATCATTATCATTAACGTTAATACACCAGCCAGGCACTGTATATGAGGCAAACCAGCGCCTTAAATCCATTGCGCCCTTTGAGCCAAGTATTATCCGGCCAAAAAATCCAAATCAGGTCCGTTCCGGAAAAGCGCACCCATAAACGCCTGTTGAGCA